>JBLMXO010000023.1:0-4101 GCA_050257815.1 Actinomycetota bacterium | reverse complement strand
GCAATAAGAATCGCGTTCGGGATCACGTCGTCGGGACGGCGACGAATCTGAGCTCGCCCTTGGAATCGGAGAGCAGCAAGAGGACCGTGCGGCGACCCGACTTCTTCACCGCCTCAAGCCGTGCCAGCACATCGCGTGGCTGTTTCACCTTCTCCTGCGTCACCTCGACGATCACGTCGCCCGGTTTAACGTTCTTCTGCGCCGCAGGGCTGTTAGGCTCGACATCGGTGATGATAACTCCCTCGACCGTTCTCCCGATGCTGAATTGGTTGCGCAGCTCATCGGTGAGAGGGGCGATGGAGAGGCCGAGCAGCTCCTCCTTGTCGGGCGTATCGGCGTCATCGCCGGTGTCGTCGTCCTGCGTCGTGTCGTCAGCAGCCTCGGCGGCTGCAGGCAGCAGGCCGACGGTGACATTGATCGACTTCTTTTCGCCCTTGCGCAGGAGCTCGACCGCAACGCTCTTACCGATGGCGGTCGACGCCACCGCGCGCGGCAGGTTACGTACATTGTCGATGGCTTGGCCATCGAAGGACAAGATGACGTCGCTAGGCTCGACGCCTGCTGCAGCCGCCGGGCTGCCAGGCGACACGGTGGCGACGAGAGCTCCTTTCGGTTCATCAAGCCCCAAGCTTTCGGCGATCTCGTCTGTGACGTTCTGCACATGCACGCCGAACCAGCCGCGCCGCGTCTCGCCATATTGCTTGAGCTGATCGATCACCTGCAAGGCGCTGTTCGACGGTACCGCGAAGCCGATGCCGATCGAGCCGCCGGTCGGGGAGATGATCGCCGTGTTCACGCCGATCACCTGGCCGTCCATGTTGAACAAGGGCCCACCGGAATTGCCACGATTGATGGCGGCGTCGGTCTGCAAGAAATCGTCGTAGGGACCGGCATTGATGTCGCGCTTGGTGGCGGAGATGATGCCCACGGTGACACTGCCGCCAAGGCCGAAGGGATTGCCGATGGCCATCACCCAGTCGCCCACCCTCATCTTGGAGGAATCGCCGAAGGTCACGGCGTGAAGCGGCTTCTTGGGTTCGACCTTGAGCAGCGCGAGGTCGGTCTTGGGATCGTGACCGAGAATCTTGGTGACCTTGAGCTTGGTGCCATCGGTGAAGTTGATGAGAATCTCGTCAGCGCCTTCGATGACATGATTGTTGGTGACAATCAGACCCGTGGGGTCGATCACGAAACCCGAGCCGAGCGAGCTCACCTTGCGCGGCGGCCCTGCCTTGTCCTCGTCATCGAAGAAATCGTCGAAGAACTCCTCGAAGGGCGAACCCTTGGGCCCAGGCCCCACGGCGGTGCTATTGTCCTTCGATTCCTTCAGCGTCTGGGTGGTCGAGATGTTGACGACGGAATCCTGGAGGCCCTCGGCGATGTCAGCGACGGACGCCGGCCCGCGTGCGAGGCTTGGTTCGGAAATGAGTGGTGTCGCGCCAAGTAGGAGAAGCGCAAGACATCCCGCAGGCAGGACGGCGCGCCTTGCCTGCGAGGCGAAGTTTGAGGCCACTATCCCGATCCGTCGCTCAGACATCGCTCGAACTCTCTCGCCTCGCTCGCCGACCAAATCAGCTATTTGCCGTTATCTTAGCGGAAAACGGCCCGGTAAAGTATGCGGCTCCACCCTCAAGTGCCTAGCCGCGCACAAGCCAAATGATGAAAACGCCGCAGGCGACCGCAACGGCGCCGGCAAGCCGCAAAGAGCCCTCCTCCATCCCGGCCGACGCTTGCAGGAGTTTGCGGCCAAGCCGCGGCGAAAGCGCCCATAGCGACCCTTCGATGACGAGGACGAGACCGAGCGCCACGGCAAGATCGCTCATCGCCCTTGCTGGTTCCCGGCTATCAGGGCGCCGCTTGCGCCTCGGGCGGCGTTTCACCCGCCGAAAGCTTGTGATCTGGCGCGGGCTGAGGGGCAGCGGTCGAGGCGCCCTGCTCGGGCTCAGGGCCGTCATCGCTCGGCGCTTCCGGCGACCCTGAAGACTTAGCTGGCGGTGGCGAGGCTGACGTCGAGTCCGGCTGCTCGACCTTGCCGGTGTCGTCGTTGAAATATTGGAAGAACTGCGAATTGGGGCTCAGCAGGAAACGGGTGTCGTCGCCCTTGAACGCCGAGCTGTAAGCTTGCATCGATCGGTAGAAGGCGAAGAAGTCGGGATCCTGGCCAAACGCTTCGGCGAAGATGCGGTTCTTCTCGGCATCGCCATTGCCCCTGATACGCTCAGACTCGCCGGTTGCGTCGGCCTTGATCACGGTGACCTGGCGGTCGGCGGTACCGCGGATGCGCCGCGCCGCGCCCTCGCCTTCGGCGCGGAACTCCGCCGCTTGCCGTTGCCGCTCCGTCTGCATGCGGCGGTAGATCGCCTGCATGTTGGCCTCGGGCAGGTCGACGCGCTTGATCCGCACGTCGACGACATTGATGCCGAAGGGGGACGCCTCCTGGTTGACCTGACCGAGGATGGTGCGCATCAGCTCCTCGCGCTGGTCGCGTACGACGGTCGCAAAGCTCGCGGCGCCGAGCACCCGCCTGAGAGAAGATTCGAGAATGGCTCCAAGGCGGGAGTTGGCGCTCTCCTCGCTGCCCAGACTTTGAAAGAACAACAAGGGATTGACGATCTTGTAACGGGCGAAGGCATCGACGACGAGCCGCTTCTGGTCAGAGGCAATCACCTCTTGCGAGGCGGTGTCGATGTCGAGGATGCGTTTGTCGAACAAGACGACATTCTGGATGAACGGAATCTTGTACTGCAGCCCTGGCTCGGTGATGATGCGCTTAGGCTTGCCGAATTCGAGCACGATCGCCTGCTGCGTCTGGCTGACGGTGAACAGCGTCAGGTAGCCGACGATAGCGGCGAGAGCCAGCAGAACGAGACTTACGGTGAGAGCGGTACGGCTCATTGGGGCTGGCCCTCCGGAGCCGGGGGCCGCTTGGAGAATTCCGGAAGCGGCAGATAGGGAACGACGCCAGTCCCTGATTTGTCGTCGATGATGACCTTATCGGTGTCGCCCAGCACCTTCTCCATGGTTTCGATGAAGATGCGCTTGCGCGTCACATCGGGCGCTTTCTTGTACTGCTCATAAACGCTGAGGAAGCGGTCCGCCTGACCTTTGGCCTCGGCGATGACCTGGTCGCGATAGCCTTGAGCCGCCTGCAGGATGCGCTCGGCTTCACCGCGCGCCTCGGGAATGATGCGGTTGGCATAGGCCTCCGCCTCGTTCTGCAAGCGCTCCTGGTCGGCGCGAGCGGCTTGAACGTCGCGGAAGGCGTCGATCACTTGCGCAGGCGGATCGACCTTCTGCAGTTGAACCTGGGTAATCAATACGCCGGCTCCGTAGCCGTCGAGGGTCTTCTGCATCAGAGCCTGCGCGTCGGCCTCGGTTTTGGCCCGCGCACCGGTCAAGATCGGCTCGATATCGCTCTGGCCGACGATCTCGCGCATGGCGCTTTCCGCCACGTCCTTCACCGTGCCTTCGGGGTTCTGGATGTTGAACAGGAAGTCGGCGGCATTGCTGATCTTCCAAAACACGACGAAATCGACGTCGACGATATTCTCATCGCCCGTCAGCATCAGACTCTCTTCGGGGACGTCGCGCACCGCGCCGGAAGCATCGCGTGCGTCGGAGGAGCCGCGCATGCCGATCTCGATACGATTGATGCGCGTAACCTTCGGCAGCTCCACTTCCTCGATCGGATAGGGCCAACGGAAGTTGAGGCCGGGCGGGAGCTGGCGCACATATTTGCCGAATCTGAGCACGATGCCGAGTTCGTCGGGGTTGACGCGCACGGTGAAGCCGAAGAAGCCGACTACCAGGATGAGCACCACGGCGGCGAATGCCATCAAGGGTCCGCTGAGCCCTCCGCCTGGCATCGCCTGACGAATGCGGTCCTGACCGCGGCGTAGTATCTCTTCAAGGTCGGGTTGCTGGCCGGGGCCACCTGGACGCGGGCCCCACGGTCCGCCCCCGCCGCCTTTCCAGCCGCTGCCGCCTCCGCTTTGATTGCTCCAAGGCATATCGAAATCTGTCCTGATGTCTTGTGAGGGTGGCGCGAGGACCGGCCTAGGTGAGCATTAAGACGGCAAGTCTAGCCGCATCAAAATGGCG
>JBLMXO010000022.1:0-11370 GCA_050257815.1 Actinomycetota bacterium | reverse complement strand
GGCCGCAGACGTTACCAAGGATTGGCAAGCAACACAGGGCCAGAAGTCCGCTGCCACGCGCCTCCGCCTTTTCGCCGCGCTCTCGTGGATCATTGCCATTGGCGGCGAGATCGCCGGGGTTGTCTTGCTCTACCAGCACAAGTTCGACCACGGAAACCTGCCGCTGCTGATCGGCATTCTGGTAGGCATCGCGATTTTTGCCATCGCCGGCAACTTGCTGTGGAAGGCGGCCAACAGGCACGATCCGGCCCGCGCATCCGACACGTTCAGGTTCTTCTTCCAAAACCAGCTCGGTGCGATCATCACGATAATTGCCTTCCTCCCGCTGGTTCTCCTGATCTTCACCGACAAAAACATGGACCCGCAAAGCAAGAAGGTTGCTGGCGGCGTGGGTGCTATGCTGGCCGTGATCGCAGCGCTGATCGGGGTCAGCTACAACCCCCCATCCGTCGAGCAGTACACCGAGGACATGAACAAGTGCGCGGCCCAGATTAAGGCGGGGCAGCCGACCACAGCCTGTTCCCCCGACGTCGCCGCCCAGGCGCAGGAGATCGCCACGGACTCTGCCACGGTGGCCGCGGCAACGAAGGATGCGGAACACCCCTCTGGTCAGGATGTCGTGTACTGGATCGCGCCAGAAAACGGAGCGAAGAAGTCCGAGACGCCGCATGTCTTCCACCTCTGCGCAGCCGTGAGTCCGCTGAAGGACAAGACCGTGAATAGCGGCTCCGTAACGGAGGCCTACGTACAGAACGCCACCCGGATCACGAAGCAGATCGAGATGGAACAGAAGCAATGTGGGTTCTCTGCCGACAGTCAGCCCGCCCCGCATCAGTAGCGGACATGAGCGAACGGATCACGGATGTCCGCAAACCTCAAAATCCGACCTGTAGGAGTAAGAGAGCTTGCAAACGGATTTGCAAACGAACCACGCGGCACAGCATGTGACAGGGCAACACAAGCTGGGATCAGTGCATCGGAAATATCAAACTAGAGCACACACGCTTAGCTACCGGACAGCACCGACCAACAGCAGGATCTTAGAACTCGAAAGCCGTTGTGCGGTTATCCGCACCGTGGGTTCGAATCCCACCCTCTCCGCCAAATTTTGAGCGGCCGAAAGCTTGGAGCAACAGGCTTTTGCAAACCTGTTGCAAACCGTCCGCTTCACGACCGAAAGCTGACTCTCAAAGGCGCGGACGCGAATGTCCGCTATGAGCCACTCCCGGAAATGAGGAGGCCGCCGTGGATTGCTAACCGCCGTGCGGACCCTCTAGTTTCCACCGCTCAAGAACCTTCTCGACTTCATCGATCGTGAGGTTGTCTCTCTCGGCATGGTCACCGATTTTGCGGCGTAGCCAATAACTGTCGCCGTGCTTGTCCAACGCAAAAAACAGCCGATCAGCCAGATGATAGGCGGCGCGCTCGCGGTCGCTCTCAAAGCTCTTCATAGGAGGCTCCCTGAGTCTAAAAAAACGCCCGCACTTCTTGCGCGTTCCAATCAACGCTGGGCGATGCCGAACTCGGTGAATGGAATGAAATCGACAAGCTCGCCCGAGCGGACCTCATCCACATCTTCGGCAACCTCGATCAGGCCGTCAGCCTCGCGCAAGGAAGAGATAAGGCCCGACCCATCGCGCGGAAATTTGCTCACGACCAGCCGACCTTCGTTGTCGCGCGTCAGCTTTGCACGCCAAAACTCGCGCCGTCCCGTCCTCTTCTTCTGAGTGAAGGCGGCCGGCACGGGGAACCGCACAGGCTCCTGCCAAACGCCGCCGGCGAGGCGCATCAGTACCGGCCGCACATACATAAGGAAGCAGACAAACACCGCCACGGGATTGCCGGGCAGGCCAAACACTACGCAGTCCCCGATTTGGCCGAAGCTCATGGGCCTGCCGGGCTTAATGGCGATTTGCCAGAGATGGCGCTTGCCCAGCGTGTCCATGCTCTGCACGACATGATCCTCTTGCCCTTGACTGGCGCCGCCAGAGACGACGATGGCTTCGAATTTACAGCTTGCCTGTTCAAGAGCGGCAACGACACGTTCCGGCGTATCTGGCAAAACTCCAAGATCGATTGCCTCGCTTCCCGTAGAAGCAATGAGGCCATGCAACATCGGCGCGTTGGCGTCGTAGACCGTCCCCTCGACAAATGGCTGCCCCGGACGCACGATTTCATCGCCGGTGGAGAACACTGCGACTTTGAGCGCCGCATAACAGGATATAGCCTCGAGTCCCGTCGCCGCCGCGCTCGCGACATCCTGAGGCCTCAGCCGCGTACCTGGCTCGATGAGAGTCTCGCCGGGCTTGGTGTCCTCGCCCGCGCGCCTGCGATTGGCGCCCGGCTTAAGCCCAGGAGGAATATGCGCCCATAGCACGCCGGCGCGGTCCTCGACCTGCACGCCCTCCTGCATGGCCACGGTGTCTAGGCCCTCGGGCATCACGGCGCCGGTGAAGATGCGGACGGCGCCATCGCCAGTCACTACGCCCTCGAAGGGATGCCCCGCGGTAGCCTCCCCTGCGATCCTGAAAGCGCCACCTCTGCCGAAGTCGTAGCCCGACGCGGCAAAAGCGTAGCCGTCGACCGCGGCGTTATCGTGCGCGGGGATGGCGCGTGGCGCGACGACCGGGGCCGCCAAGAAGCGCCCCTTCGCCTCGGCCAGCGGAACCTGCTCGATGCCGGTCACAGGCTGTACCCGCGCCTTGAGAATGGCGATGGCTTCGCCGTGCGGCAACCGGTCCCTGTCGAGGACGAAACAATCGGTGGGCAGCTTGCCTCTCATCGACGCTTGAGCCCCAATGTCGCGACGATGAAGTCCACCATGTGGACCGTGTCATCGATCGAGAAGACTGGCACGGTCTCCGTCTCGTCCTTTGGACGGTCCGAGGCAATGGCGATGACTTGCGGGAACTCCGCGGATAACGACTCGCGGGAGGCGGCTCCATCCCGACGGATCTCGATTTTCGGGAAGGCCTCGCGCTTATAGCCTTCGACCAGGACGAGATCACAGGGCCCGGCAAAGGGCAGCAGATCCTCGAACGTCATCTCCGGCGCATCGCCGAGCTCGCGCATCAGGGCCAAGCGACGAGGCGACGACAATAGCACTTGCGCGGCGCCGGACTCGCGCATCTTGAAGGAGTCGCGTCCGGGATGATCGATCTCGAACTTCGCGTGCGCGTGCTTGATGACCGACACGGAAAAGCCGCGGCGTGTCAGTTCGTGGATGAGACGGGTCATGAGCGTGGTTTTGCCTGAATTCTTCCAGCCCACGACGCCAAAGACGGGCGGGGTCATGACGCGCCCTCACTGATAAGGGCCTCCGCCCGAGCGAGGTCTTCGGGCGCGTTGATGTTGAAGAACGGATCTATCACGCAGGCGCCGACATCGATCGGGGAGAAGGAAACCTCGACGGCACCATGGTCCTGCGTCCAGACGCCCGCCCTCCGCTCTCCCCGTTCGAGCGAGGCTTTGAGCGCGCCCGCGAGCATCACGGGCCAAAGCCCGATCACGTAATGCGTGCCCGCCTCGGATTTTGCGATGCGCAGCACAGAATCATCGTCCGATGCCTGAAGCAGCCGGGGCACGAGGTCGGCGGGAAAGAACGGCGTGTCGGCCGCCATTGTCACCGCGTGGCTGACGCCTGGGCGATTGGCTTTCACCCACTCGAGCCCGGCATGAATACCGGCGAGCGGCCCGGCATAGCCAACAACGCTATCGGCGACAACCGGGACGCCAAATGTTTCGAAACGCGCAGGATCCCCGTTCGCATTGATGATGATGTCCGAGACTTGTGGTGCCAGCCGATCGAGAATGCGGGCGAGCATCGTTCTGCCGCCGAGCATCCGGAAGCACTTGTCGCCACCGCCCATGCGGCTCGATCTGCCGCCCGCGAGCAGCACACCGACGACACCGTCCGGCAAAGCCATGGGAAATTTTACGGCTAGAGGCCCGAAGCTGTCACGTCGAGACTGGGCTCCGGCACACGCTTCGGCTTGCCTTCCGCAGGCCCGATCCGTACGGCACAGAACTTGTATTCGGGAATCTTGCCATAGGGGTCGAGTTGCGGATTGGTGAGGATATTGGCTGCAGCCTCCACGTAGGCAAAGGGAATGAACACCGTGCCTTCTTGAACGGCCATATCGGCCCGGGCGGTGAGCTGGATAGAGCCTCGACGCGTGGTGACGCTCATTTGCTCGCCGGGGGCGATGCCGTAGCGTGCGAGCGTCTTAGGGTTGAGGCTGGCCGTGGGGCCAGGCTCGAGCGCGTCAAGGACGTCGGCGCGTCGGGTCATCGCGCCCGTATGCCAGTGTTCGAGCTGCCGCCCGGTCATGAGAATCAACGGGTATTCGTCGTCCGGCACTTCGGCAGGCGGCAACAGATTGGCCGGCACCAGATTGGCGCGACCCGTCTTGGTCGGAAAGCCGTCGGCAAACACGACCGCCTCGCCGGGGTGATCCGGCTCGGGACAAGGATAGATGATGGACGATTCGCGCTCGAGCCGTTCCCAGGTGATGTTGTCGAGCGACGGCATCGCCCGCCCCATCTCCTCGAAGACTTCAGAGGGGTGCGTGTAGGTCCAGGGCAGCCCAAGCCGCTTGGCCATCTCGATGAGGATCCAAAGATCCTCGCGCGTATCGCCGGGGAGTTCGAGCGCCTTGCGGCCCATCTGCACCTGGCGGTTTGTATTGGTGACCGTGCCGGTCTTCTCCGGCCAAGCCGACGCGGGCAGGACCACGTCTGCCATCATCGCCGTCTCGGTCAGGAATATGTCCTGCACCACGAGGTGCTCAAGCTTGGCGAGGCCGGCGCGCGCATGATCAAGGTCGGGATCCGACATGGCGGGATTCTCGCCCTGGATATACATGCCCTTGATCTCGCCCTTGTTCGCGGCGTTGATGATCTCGACCACAGTGAGACCCGTCTTGTCCGAAAGCGGCGTCTGCCAGAGCTCTTCGAATTTCTTGTGGACCGGTTCGGCCTGCACGTCGGCATAGTCCGGATAGAACATGGGAATGAGTCCGGCGTCCGAAGCGCCCTGCACATTGTTCTGTCCGCGCAACGGATGCAGACCCGTGCCGGGGCGACCAACCTGGCCGCACATGAGTGCAAGCGAGATCAGGCAGCGTGAATTGTCGGTACCGTGCACATGCTGCGAGATGCCCATGCCCCAGAAGATCATGGCGCGCTCTGCCCTGCCGAAGATGCGCGCGACCTCGCGGATCGTCTTGGCATCGACGCCGCATACTGGAGCAACGGATTCGGGGCTGTAGCTTGCCAGATGCGTTTTGAGCTTATCGAAATTGTCGGTATGGGCTTGCAGATACTGAACGTCGTAGAGCTTTTCCTCGACGATGACGTGCATGATGCCGTTCAGCAGCGCCACGTCGCTTCCCGACGTGAAGCGCAACATGTAAGTTGCGTAGTTGCGCAGCGCCTGGCCGCGCGGGTCGATGACGATCAGCTTGGCGCCGCGTCGCGCCGCCTGCTTGAAGAAAGTCGCAGCGACCGGATGGTTCTCGGTCGGATTGGCGCCGATGATGACGATGACGTCGGCATGCTTGACCTCGTTGAACGTCGCCGTCACCGCGCCGGAGCCGATCCCTTCGATCAGCGCTGCCACTGAGGACGCGTGACACAGCCGCGTGCAGTGATCGACGTTGTTGGTCCGGAAGCGCGTACGGATCAGCTTCTGGAAGAGATAGGCCTCCTCGTTCGAGCACTTAGCCGAGCCGAATCCGGCGATGGCTTGGCCGCCATGCTGGTCGGCAACGCGGGCCAAGCCCGAGGCCGCGGCCTCGAGCGCCTCGTCCCAGCTCGCCTCACGGAAATGCGTGTAAGGGTTCGACGGATCGACATTGACGCCCTTGGGCAAGCCGGGTTTGCGGATCAGCGGCTTCATCAGCCTTTGGGGATTGGTCACGTAGTCGAAGCCGAACCGGCCCTTGACGCAAAGCCTGTTCTCGTTCGAGTAGCCGTTGCGGCCCTGAACGAAGGCGATCTTCTCGTCCTTGATCTGATAGCTGATCTGGCAACCAACCCCGCAATACGGACACACGGAGTGGACCTCGCGGTCGACTTCTCTCGTTCCGTGTTGCGTGATCGGGTCGACGATCGATTTCGGCATGAGCGCGCCGGTCGGGCAGGCCTGCACACATTCGCCGCACGCCACGCAGGTGGAATTGCCCATGGGGTCGTCGAAATCGAACACCGGCCTGGCGCCGATGCCGCGAAACGCCATGCCGATGACGTCGTTCACCTGGACGTCACGGCAGGCGCGCACGCATAGGCCGCAGTCGATACAGGCATCGAGATTGACCGCCATGGCCGGGTGCGACAGGTCAGGCTTGATGATGCCGTGCGCCGGGAAGCGCGACGTGTCGATGTCTTGCGCATCGGCCCAACGCCAAAACGGCGACACGCGATCGGGCGAATCCTCACGCGGCGGCTGGTCCGCCAGCAACAGCTCCATGACCATGCGGCGCGCCTTGACGGCGCGATCCGTCGCCGTTTTCACGACCATATCCGGCGCGGGCTTGCGGATGCAGGAGGCGGTAAGCGTCCGCTCACCTTCGACCTCAACCATGCAGGCCCGGCAATTGCCGTCGGCCCTGTAGCCGGGTTCGGGCAGCCAGCACAGATGCGGAATGTCGATGCCGTGGCGCTTCGCCACCTGCCAAATGGTTTCGCCTGGCCTGGCGGAAACCACTTCTCCATCAAGGGTGAACAGCAACTGGTCCGTCATGACGTCATCCCGTCAATAGCTTGCCGGCCGGCCCAAGGCGCCACGGGCCGCAGGCTCATCGGAGAAGAACTGCATCGCGGTGACAAAGGCGTTAGGCGCGGCTTGACCGAGTCCGCAGATAGAGGCGTCGCGCATGGCCTGCGCAAGTTCGTTCAGGAGGTCCCCGTCCCACTCGTCTCGTTCGAGCAACGCCACCGCCTTGTCGCACCCCACGCGACACGGCGTGCATTGACCGCAGGACTCGTTCTTGAAGAAGCGCAGCAGGTTGATGGCGACGTCCGCGATCCGATCTTGCTGTGAGAAGATCACGATGGCGTGGCTACCGACAAACGAACCGTATTTGTCCAGAGTGCCAAAGTCGAGGGGGACATCACCGAGCTTTGCCGGGAGAATCCCGCCCGACGCGCCACCCGGAAGATAAGCCTTGAACTCGTGCCCCTCTTCCATGCCGCCGGCCCGCTCGACCAGCTCGTTCACGGTCACGCCGGCAGGCGCGACGATAACGCCCGGCTTCTTCACGCGGCCCGAAACCGACCAAGAGCGGAAGCCTTTTCCGCCATTCATGCCGTGATCGGCGAACCACTTGGCGCCCTTCTTCAAGATCTCGGGAATCCAGTAAAGCGTCTCGACGTTCTGGTTCAGGGTCGGGCGATTGAACAGGCCAACTTCCGCGATATAAGGCGGCCGGTTGCGCGGATAGCCGCGCTTGCCTTCGATCGATTCGATCATCGCCGACTCTTCGCCGCAGATATAGGCGCCGGCGCCGCGGCGAAGCTCGATATCGGCCTTGTTGATAATGCCTGCGTCTTCGAGCGCACCGATCTCATGCGCCAGGATATGAAGCACGGCGGGATATTCGTCACGCATATAGAGATAGATGCGCTCGGCCTCGACCGCCCACGCTCCGATCAGCGCGCCCTCGAACATTTGATGCGGATTGCGCTCGAGATAATAGCGATCCTTGAAGGTGCCGGGCTCGCCTTCATCGCCGTTGATCGTCATCAGGCGCGGACCGGCATAGGAGCGGACGATTTGCCACTTCTTGCCAGCCGGGAACCCGGCGCCGCCAAGGCCGCGCAGGCCCGCGTCCGACATCTCCTTGATGACGTCTTCGACGTTGCGCTTTCCGGCGCGACACTCTTGCAGCACCGCGTAACCACCCTCGGCGCGGTAGGCCGCGAGCCCCTTGTACTCCGGAATGTCGGGATCGCGCCTCCCGCTTTCGATGACTGTCTCGACGTTCTCAGGCGTGGCGTGAGCGACGAAATAGTGGCCGACCTCGGCGACGGGCGCTGTGTCGCAGCGGCCCATGCACGGCGCCAACACGACACGCACCTCCGAGGGATCCGCGCGGGCCTTCAGCGCCTCGTACAGTGCAGCTGCCCCCTTGATGGCGCAGGTGATCGAATCGCACACGCGAATAGTCGTCGGCGGGGGCGGCGCCTCGTCTTCCTTCAACACGTCGAAATGTGCGTAGAAGGTTGCCACCTCGTAGGCAGCCGCTTGCGGCAATCGCATCTCGTCGCAAAGCGCACGCAAATGCCGCGCCGAAATGCAGTGATAGTGATCTTGAATGAGATGGAGATATTCGATCAGCAGGTCATGACGACGGGGGCGGTCGCCCAACAGCTCTCGGACCTGCTCGAGCGCTGCAAGGTCGAGCTGCCTTCCCTTGGGAAAACCCCGCGCACGCTTACGCGATCCGACATTTCTTGCGGGCCGGTCAGGCCCACAATTCAACGGGGCTTCCTCCTCCACGCCTTTGCTTCCGTTCCGTCAGCGGAAATTGAACGCTTCCAAACTTGGTGATACCAGCTTCTGACATAGGGCGGCAAGCCAGCCTGGGCAACCTAGTCTCCGGTTGACGCTAAGGCGATATACTTTTTCCAGATTGAACGATCGGGAAAACTGAATGCTTGATCGAAAAATCTGATCAATTCTGGGCCAAGGCGGTTCCGCTTCTATGACCGATTTCATCGATGCATTTCGCAGGGCCGTCGGTCTCATCATCGCCCTCGACCCCAATCTCGCCGAAATACTGATCTTATCGCTCAAGGTCAGCCTCTCGGCGGTGGCGATCGCAAGCCTGCTCGGCTTTGCCGTCGGCGGCGTGCTTGCCGTCTACCGCTTTCCCGGACGGGGCGCCCTCTCCACCTTGCTCAGCGCTCTGATGGGTCTTCCGCCGGTGGTTGCCGGCCTCGGCGTTTACCTTCTGTTGTCCAATGTCGGACCATTGGGCGTTCTTCAGCTTCTCTATACGCCGACCGCCATGATTGTCGCCCAGGTGGTTCTAGTGACACCGATCATCGGTGCACTGACCCGGCAGGCCTGTCAGGATCTTCTCGAGGAATATGACGAGCAGCTTCGCTCGCTGGGCGCCTCGTCCAGTGCTATCGTCGTCACGCTCCTATGGGACGGCCGCTACCGCCTAATCACCGCGGCGCTCGCGGGTTTCGGCCGGGCCATCGCCGAGGTTGGTGCGGTCATGATCGTGGGCGGCAACATCGACCACGTGACCCGAACCATGACGACGGCGATCGCACTGGAGACGTCGAAAGGGAATATCGCACTTGCACTCGCGCTCGGCATCATCCTCCTTGCCCTTGCCTTCGCGGTCAATGCGGCGCTGATCGGAGTCCAGCGTCTTGCCAACCGTTTCGCCTATGCTTGATCCTACAGCGCCCCTCGAAACGCTTAATGGCCATATCGTCAGCCCGCCGCTTCCGGTCGAGCTCAAAGGACTGGTCTACGCGGTCGGCGGCAAACGCGTCATCGATGCGATCGACCTCACGATCGACAGTCGCCGTCTTACGACCATCATGGGACCGAACGGCGCAGGCAAAAGCCTCCTCCTCAGACTGATGCATGGGCTGATCATCCCCACCAAGGGGGAGATTCTGTGGGGCGGAAGCCGCATGGATCGCCTGACCATCCGCCGCCAAGCCATGGTCTTCCAGCGACCCGTTCTGCTGCGCCGCTCCGTGGCGGCCAATGTCTCCCATGCGCTGGGATTGCGCGGAGTGGCGCGCGGCGAGCGCGCCATCAGGGTTGATGAGGCCCTTAAGCTCGCCGGACTTGAAGGACATGCGTCGATACCGGCACGAGTGCTTTCGGGAGGCGAACAGCAGCGGCTTTGCCTGGCGAGGGCGCTCAGCCTTGAGCCTGATGTGCTATTTCTCGACGAGCCGACCTCGAACCTTGATCCCGCTTCAACGCTCGCCATCGAACGTCTTCTCCTGGACGCGCAACGGCGGGGCATTAAAGTCATCCTCGTGACCCACGATATCGGCCAAGCGCGGCGGCTTGCACATGACGTCATCTTCATGCACCACGGCCGTGTCATCGAGCACCAAGACGTCAAAAGCTTCTTTGCCGAGCCGCAAAGCGAAGGTGCGCGCGCGTTCCTGATAGGCGGCATCGTGCTTTGATCAAAAGAGGAGGTGCCCGGTGATCGCTTTCGTGCACAGACGAACGGTTCTTCGCCTCATCCTCGGGACTCTTCTGCTCGTCGCGGCACCCCCACTCGGACGTGCTGCCGACGACAATTTCATCATCGTGCAGTCGACGACATCCACGCAAAACTCGGGCCTGTTCGATTACATCTTGCCGAAGTTCACGGAGAAGACGGGCATAGAGGTGCGCGTCGTGGCCGTGGGCACGGGCCAGGCGCTCAAGAACGCCATGAATGGGGACGGTGACGTCGTATTCGTTCATTCAAAGCCGGACGAAGAGAAATTCGTGGCAGAGGGATGGGGCTTGAACCGCCACGATGTCATGTACAACGACTTCATAATTGTCGGCCCGGTCTCCGATCCTGCCGGCATTGCTGGCCTTAAAGACGCGAAAGAGGCCTTCAAGAAAATTGCCGCGGCCAAGGCGCTTTTCGCCTCCAGAGGGGATGACTCGGGCACGAACATAGAGGAGATGCGTTTGTGGAAGGCTGCCGGGATTGACGCGAAAAGCGCAAGCGGTGATTGGTACCTGGAAACCGGCTCCGGCATGGGAGCGACCCTGAACACGGCGGTCGGCAAGCAAGCTTACACGCTGACCGACCGGGGCACCTGGCTAAGCTTCGCTAACAAGGGTGATCTCAAAGTCCTCGTCGAGGGCGATGCAAACCTGTTCAACCAGTACGGTGTGATCCTGGTGAACCCGGCGAAGCACCCGAACGTCAAGGCTAAGGAAGGACAAGCCTTCATCGATTGGTTGATCAGCAAAGAAGGCCAAGATGCCATCGCGGGCTATAAGATCGACGGTCAGCAGCTCTTCTTTCCCAACGCGCGTCCGGGCGCTTGATCATGCCGTCCGCTTTGGATCAGAAGCTGACGTTCAAGCTGTCAGCTCGGGTGTCCGCTTCGTGCCATAGCAGACCTACCGGCCGGTTTTCCGGACCGATAAATCAGGCTACGGCGCTCTCAACTCATTCTCAGCTTGTGGGAAGAAGAACGTCTGCTCGCTTGTCGGGCGGAAAACCCCGGCGCAGAGGATAAAGAAAGAGCGCCGGGGTAGATGGGGATCGCCGACTATTTCGGCACAGCCACGAACAGAGCGCCAGTCATTTTACCGTCTGCACCAACCATCGGTGCATAGTTGGCGTCATAGTCTTTGCCAAAGAGAGTTGCGGGTCC
>JBLMXO010000021.1:0-3291 GCA_050257815.1 Actinomycetota bacterium | reverse complement strand
TCATATCAGCGTCCAATCAGGCCCTGCATCCTGTGGCAAGAGGTGGGAAGGAGGATGTAGCATCGCCGCCGCGACTCGCGAAATCGGAAATCGGCCGTTTCGCCGCTAAAACCAGGGGAGGAACATGCTGAGAGCGCTCTTGTTCTTTGCGCTCGTGCTGTTGCTCGATCCTGCGAGCGTCAGGGCCGAAACCGCCCCCATCGTTCTCGTCACGCCGATTGTCTATGGCACGCATATGCCGGGGCTCGGCGATACGGCGACGAAACTCGCGAAGCTGATCAAGGAGCGCTCCGGCGGCTCGCTTGAGCTCGACCTGAAGCAGCCCGGCGACGGCACGACGCCTGACGAGATCCTCGCCAAGGTCTCCGATGGCAAGGTCGATGCCGGCTTCTCGACGGCGAGCTTCTGGGCCGCCAAGCTCCCCGCCGCATCTCTATTCGCCGGCTTTCCCTTCGGCCCCGACGGCAAGACCTATCTCGATTGGTTCGATAACGGCAATGGGCGGTCGCTCTATCAAGAAATGTACGACCATGCGGGTGTTAAGGTGCATGTCATGCCGTGCGCGTTCGGCGGCGCCGAGGCAGGCGGCTGGTTCGCCAAGGAGATCAAGAGCAAGAACGACCTCAAAGGCTTGCGCATGCGCATCTTCGGCCTCGGCGCGAGGGTCATGGCAGAGGCCGGCGCCACCACTGTGCTTTTGCCCGGCGGCAAGATCGCAAGCGCCTTCGACAAGAAGGAGATCGACGCGGCAGAGCTTTACACGCCCGCGGTCGATATCGATGAGGGCTTCAAGGACAAAGTGAAGCTCATCTACATGCCGGGCTGGCACCAGCCCGAGACCGTGCTCGAGCTTATCGTCAACAAGGACCGCTGGGACGGCCTAACGGACGAGCAGCGAAACCTGCTCGACGGTGCGTGCAAGACGATGCTGCAGGAGACGCTCGCCGACAGCGCAAGGCTTCAAGCGGAGGCCCTTTCGGACCTCACGACCAAGTACGGCGTCCGCATCCTCTCCTGGCCCGACGACGTGTTGGCCGCGTTGAAGGTGGCTTGGGCCAAAGTCGCCAGAGACGAGGGCGACCAGGACTATTTCTTCCGCTTCGTGCTCGACGACATCGACAAGTTTCGCACCAAGCCGGACGCCGCCGAGAGTGTCAAGCTGGCGCCGTCCCAGGGCCCGACCCCTCAAGGCCTGCCCGCGCAGACGGCTCAGCCTTAGACCAGCCGTCCCGATCCGGGGCATGGTTTAACGCCTCGTTAATCATTGTATTAAACGATGTGGCGCAGCAGCCGGCGGTTCGTGGCGCGTCCGCCCGGCGCTTCGGGGGCAACCTTGCGTCATTTGCCAAGAAGCGGGGCTGGCGCCACGCGTATGTCGCCTACGCGCTTGAACCAAGGCATCACGCAACGCATTTCTGCCGGACCGAGCCGCTCGGAGCGAAGCGCTTTACTCACCGGAACAGCGCTCGTCTCCCAGCCTTCTGCTCGCGGCCCTCGCGACGCCCACACCCGCGCTCGCCGTTGCTTGCGTGCAGCCGCCGCCTCCTGGAGCGATCACCGATACCGAGACGACCTACATCACCTGCATCAATACCGATAATCGTGCTGCGGTGAACGGAGTCATTTCCCTGGTAACGAGCACAAATCCCGGAAGCTACGTCTATCTCAACAACAGTGGCGCTCTGACCTCTACTGGCCTTTCAAACATTGTCGCTCAGACATCGGCCGACGATTCGCCCGTGACCATCGTCAACGCGGGGCCGATCAACGCCGGCATAGATGGCGTTGAGGCGCTAACAACTGGCACCAACAGCGACATCTACATAGCCAACAGCGCCGACATTGTCGCGAACATCGGCATTGCAGTTCAAGCACAGGCGGTCGGACCTTATAGCGACATCGCCATTTCCAACTACGGCGATCTCATCGCCAACGCGGTGGCGAGCCGCGCACGAGGGATCTATGCCGACAGCGGCTCTCTAGCATCGCCATCGAGAATTTCGGTAGCATCGCCGCGAGAATGCCGCCGGCATCACGGCGCGCCTCCGCCGTGACTATAGTCAAATCGCCATTGAGAATGGCGGGAACATTGCGGTCGACGCCAGCAGCGATGCGGACGGCATCCAAGCACGGGCGGACCGCGCCCATAGCGACATTTTCATTCTGAATGGAGGTGATATCTCGGCGTCGTCTTCGTCCGGCGTCGCCAAGGGTATCCCGACTTCGGGAGAAGAAGGAGGGAAGCTACACCAAGATCACCAATGTGGGCACAATTAACGCGAAGGGCGCCACTTATAGCTACGGTCTCTCGGCCTATAGCTATGCCGACGATAGCAACATCGTCATCGCGAACTCCGGGACCATCACCGCATCAAGCGGAACAAGCTATGGCGTGCACGCGCTGACCATCGGCTATAACAGCGATGTCGTCGTCGAGAACTACGGACGCATCGAGGCTAAGGGTACCGCCGTCGATATCGAGTCGAATTACGGCGCCGCCCTTCTCGAGAACTATGGTCACATCAAAGGCGGCAATCTCGGTATCTTGATCTCTGGTGATGGGCAGACCGGCATCATCAATCACGGCTCGATCACCGCCGACTCGCTCTACGCCATCAAGCTCGTGCCCGGCAGCGGATATGGAGACCAAGGATCAATCGTCAACTTTGGCTCGATCACAGGATTCGTCAAAGTTTTCGGCCTCGGGGGCCACGACCAGTTCGCCTTCGTCAATGAGAAGGGGGCGTGTTCGAGGCTCGCGGGACGAGCATTTTGGGCCGCGGCGACTTCTTCAACCAAGAAGGGGCCGCGGTGCACACGGCTGCGGACCCCAGCCGCGCCGAGACGACTACGCTCTCAGGTTTGTATTCGTTTCTGAACAAAGGCGTGGTCTCGCTGCAAGACAAGGCGCCGGGCGATACGTTGGTGATAACGAGCGGTCCCTACAGCCACAGTTTCGGCCACAACTACGATGTTTCCTTCGTCGGTTCGGGGAATTCCACTCTTGCGGTCGACGCCTTCCTTGGGGGCCCGGGCTCCACCTCTGACGTCCTCATCGTCAACGGCAATGTGTCGGGCAAGACCAAGGTCGACGTGAACAACATCAATTTGGGGCCTGGCGTTTATAACAAGGAGGGGATTCCGGTCATCTATGTGGGCGGCCCCAACGTGACGGGCAATGAGTTCTTCCTCTCCCAGCCGATCGACACTGGCTTCTTCAATTACGACCTGTTCTTCAAGCCGACAGGGTCCGGCATCTTCGAGTTGAAGAGCTTCTTGGGCCAGGGCGCC
>JBLMXO010000020.1:0-4538 GCA_050257815.1 Actinomycetota bacterium | reverse complement strand
GCCGTTTGAGCCTCGTTGACGATGCCTAACGCCATATAGGCCTCGGTCAAGCGCATCAAGGCCTCTTCTGTCTGCTCCGTGGTCTGGTACGAGGTCACGACCACGCGGAAGCGGTTGATGGCAGCAAGATAGTTGTTGGTGCGAAGGTAATAGCGCCCGATCATCATCTCGTTGGCCGCCAGAAGGTCGCGCAGAATGCGAGTCCGATTGGCAGCTTCTGCCGCGTAGCGCGAGTCAGGATAGCGCTGGAGCAGGGTCTCATAGGCCGAGAGCGACTTGCGGGCGAAGGTCTGGTCGCGCTTGGGATCGAGCACCTGGTCGTAATAGGACATGCCGATGATGTTTTGGGCGAGGTCGGATTCCTGCGTGCCGGGGTGGAGCGTGAGGTAGCGGTCGGCGGCGGAGACCGCGTCGTCATATTTGCCCGCCTTGTAATAAGCATAGGCCGCCATGACGATGGCCCTGCGGGCCTCCTGCGAATATGGATGGTTGATGTCGACTTCTTCGTATTCCTTGGCGGCGTCGGCATAAGAGCCCTTGTTGATCATGGCTTCGGCCTTGCCATAGATCACGTCGGGGGGATCGTTGTCCTCGGGGATCTCCTTCTTGCTCCACAAGGAACTGCAGCCGGCAAGCGTGCACGCGGCGAATATGAGGCTCAACAGAGCTGCCGGCAGACGGAGGGAACGCGCCCGCAAAGGCAGAACTCGCCTCGTCGCTCCCTGACCGGACATGCCACCCCTCAAGACCCGTTTCCTCGCGCAAAGTCTCGCGCGAGATCATCCGACGGGAAACTAGCGCAGATGACGTTCAACCAACTAGCTGATTATGGTGTTTTTTTGCCCGATTCAAAGCGATCGGACCGGCGCCATTAGGCAAGACCCTTCGCGGCGCGAAACGCGCTATTTATTCTTGCAGGCCTACCGCCAATGAGTCGCGAAGGGCCGATCAGCTCCGCTCGGCCGCAAAATTGGCGGCGGCGAGACGGTGGCTGAGCTCGGCGTGACGAACCTCGCGGTAACGCGGGGCCTCGATCATGGTCCAAGCGTCGGCGTCGGCAAACAAGGCCTTGAGCACCAGCGTGTTCAGGCGATGGCCGCCGCGACGAGATTGGTAAGCGCCGAGGATGGGTGCGCCGGCCAGGGCAAGATCGCCGACCGCGTCGAGCGCCTTGTGACGCACGAACTCGTCGCAATAGCGAAGGCCCTCGCGGTTGATGATCCTGTCATCGCCGATGGCGACGGTGTTGTCGAGCGAAGCGCCGAGAGCAAGGCCCGCAGCCCACAGCCGCTCGACGTCCTTCATGAAGCCGAAGGTCCTCGCCCGCGACAGCTCGCGGCGGAAGGAGCCGGGATTGACGTCGATCTCGATGCGCTGGGTGCCGATCAACGTCGTGTCGAAATCGATCTCGACGTCGAGATGGAAGCCGTTATAGGGCGTCAGCTCGCCGAAAGCCCCGTTCTCCTCGATGCGGATGGGCTTCAACACTTTGAGGAAGCGGCGCGGGCTTTCAAGCTCGGTGAGGCCAACTTCGTCGATCGCCTCGACGAAGCGCGCGGCGCTGCCGTCCATGATCGGCACTTCAGTGCTGTCGATCTCGATCAGGGCATTGTCGACACCGAGGCCGCGCAGTGCAGCCATCAGATGCTCGACCGTGGCGATGGAGGCGCCGTTACCGTCGCCCAGCACAGTGCACAGCGTAACGCCGGTCACCGAACGCTGATCTGCAACGATCTCAGTGCCGTCAGCATCGCCATTGGAAAGGAGGAAGCGAATCCCGGTGTCCCCATCAGCGGGACAAAGAACCACGGAGACTGGTGCTCCGCTATGGACTCCGGTGCCGGTTAGTGAAATCTCGCCGGCAAGCGTCGTTTGCCGTGCCCCTATGAATCCCCTCATGGCCCCCGTGCCGTCTTTTTGAGTTCCCTAGCTCGAGGAGAACCCCGAGCCCCCCATCGATCAGCGCTCCCTGGCACTTGGAACCGGACTTTATCAGCCCTTGGCGTGTGCCTTTTTGGTCCCGCCGATCAATCTATGGAGAACCTTAACGCTCGGACCCAGGGGCGACAAATCACGGTTTCTTTCACTGTATTACGGTCTATACGTCCTCTTAATACTATGATTCTACACACTTTTCCGCCTTCCTGGCGGAGCGCCAACGCATTTTGGTTAACGCTGGCGTCTCACGTCAGTTGGCTCTCCTGCGCAGAAAGGCGGGAATTTCAAGGTCGTCGTCACCTTGCGATTCGGCCGTTGCGACAACGGCCTCCGCCATGGCGATCCGCGTCTGGGGCTCGACGCGCTTGGGCGTAAGCGGGCCTGAGGCCGCCATGCGCGGACGCTCGATCCTGACCGTTCTCGCCGCCGCTTGCTGCGGCTGAGCGTCAGAATCGGGCTCAAGCTCGGGCTCTGGTTCATGCGTCGGCTGCATCTGCTTCGGCTGAAACCTCGCCGTCTCATTGGCCTGCCATTGCTGGCCGAATTCGGGTTCCCGCTTGGCACTCTGGGCCATCTCCGCATCTGGCTCCTTACGCCCCCGACCGACATTGGCAAGCCGCTCGAGGAAGCCCACGCGCCGTTTTTGCGCGGCGAGTCCATGCTCAGGCGAGTTGCCTGCCGTTCTTGCCTTGATCTCGGCCTGGGCGACGAGCGGAAGCTCCTCAACGGCCGGCATGCGCCGCACGGGACGCCGGATCATGGCGGGAGGAGCGGGCTGGAAGGCCCGCTGCGGCGTGGGCTGCTGCGCTGGCTTTGCCATACTCATGGGAAGCGGCGCCGCGGCCTGCATCTGCATTGGCCGCTTCTCGATCGTCACATTGCCGGGAGCACGCCACACTTGCGGCTCCTTCACCATCTCGTTCGGACCGAGCACGAGGCTTGGTTCTTCGCGATCGATGGACCCCGGTTGCGGCATCGCCGCCAACCCTGCAAGCCGCTCGCTCAACCTGCCGCGATCCTGCATGACAGGGGCCTGGATGGGCATTGGCGGCGTCTGGACTTGGACCTGCGGCGCAATACCGATGCCGGTTGCCACCACCGACACGCGGATCGTGCCGTCGAGCTCATCGTCGAAGGTCGCGCCGACGATGATATTGGCGTCAGGATCAGCCTCAGCGCGGACTCGACTCGCCGCCTCGTCAACCTCGTAAAGGGTGAGGTCGTTGCCGCCGGTGATGGAGACGAGCAGCGCGCTCGCGCCCTTCATGCACACATCATCGAGCAACGGATTGGAGATGGCAGCTTCGGCTGCCTCGATGGCGCGCCGGTCTCCGCTTGCTTCGCCAGTTCCCATCATCGCTTTGCCCATGCCGGCCATGATGGTGCGGACATCGGCGAAGTCGAGATTGATGAGGCCTTCCTTCACCATCAAGTCGGTGATGCAGCCAACGCCGCCGCGAAGCACATCGTCGGCCATGGCGAAGGCATCGGTAAAGGTGGTCTTCTCGTTAGCCACCCGGAACAGATTCTGGTTCGGGATGATGAGAAGCGTGTCCACGTATTTCTGCAGCTCCTCGATCCCCGTCTCGGCGGCGCGAAGACGACGCGAGCCTTCGAACTGGAAGGGCTTGGTCACGACGCCAACGGTGAGGATGCCCTCCTCGCGGGAAGCGCGTGCGATCACCGGAGCAGCGCCAGTGCCGGTGCCACCACCCATCCCTGCGGTGATGAACACCATGTGGCAGCCGACGAGGTGGGCCTTGATGTCGGCCATCGCCTCCTCTGCCGCAGCGGCACCCACCTCGGGCTTTGAGCCGGCACCGAGACCTTCGGTGACGTTGGCGCCCATCTGGATGCGGCGTTCAGCGCTCGAGCTCGCCAAGGCTTGCGCGTCAGTGTTGGCGACCACGAACTCCACGCCCTTAAGACCGCATTCGATCATGTTGTTGACGGCGTTGCCGCCGGCGCCGCCGACACCGAATACGGTGATGCGCGGCTTGAGTTCGGTCAGATCAGGAACTCTGAGGTTGATAGACATGGTGGCCTTCCGATCGTTCATTGTCCTTGCTCCGGCTCCCTAAGCGGCGCGTCGTTCGCGATGCGCTCGCCCCCCGAGCCTCACTCGTCCGACTAAAAGTTGTCCCTTATCCACTCCCCGACCCTGGCGAAGTAACCAGTGCCGGTACGCAAGAAACGCTGTTCCGCGCGGGCGCTCAGCCTGTCGTCGCCGCGCGACCAATGCAGGAGGAGGCCGATTGCCGCCGCAAAATCGGGGGCGCCAGCAGCCGCCGGAAGTCCGTTCATGGCGCGCGGCCGGCCAAGCCTTACCGGGCGCCCAAACATGTTCGCAGCCAGCTCCGAGAGGCCGGTGAGCTGGCTGCCGCCACCCGTCAGCACGAGATGCTGGGTGACCTCCGCAGCCAAGCCGCTGGCCGCGAGCCGCCGCCGCATCAGGTCGAGGATCTCCTCGATGCGCGGACGGATGATGATGGCGAGCTGCGCCTTGGTGATCTGGTTCAAGCTCCCTTGAGCCATCCCACCGACGCACGGGTAGGTGATGATCTCACGCTCGTCGGAGAGCGTGGCAAAGGCGCTGCCAT
>JBLMXO010000019.1:0-6538 GCA_050257815.1 Actinomycetota bacterium | reverse complement strand
CCCCTCCCCGCTTGTCCAAACCCATTGAAACACCGGGCGTCTTTGGACGAATTCCCTGCAATCGGATCAGGGAATTTTTTATTGCAAACAGGGAAAGGCATCGCGCTTAACAGCGAAATGAGAATGTCTGCTTGTTGGAGCAAAGCAGACATCGCAGCCGCACAAGTGCGCGTCCGCTAATGACCCAAAGCGGACACGACCGGCGCCATGGCTTAATCGCAAGTTGGTTGACACCTAGGGAACCAGATTCGAACATTAAACGAGACAGGGTAACAAGCAGGGAGGTAACGAGATGGGTAGAGGAATCAAACGCCGCGACCTGCTTTTGAGCGGAAGTTCTTTGATTGCAGCGTCGGCGCTGGCATCGACCGGCATAAGTAGTCCCGCAAAGGCCGAACTAAAGGAATACAAGCCGGGCCAAGCGTTTCCTGGGGTGATCGGGCGAACCTTCGACGTCTCCCAACCCGCATGGCCAGCGCCCAATCGCGCGCGACCGGGCACTCCAAATGTGCTGTTTATCGTCCTCGATGATACCGGCTTCGGTCAGCTTGGTTGCTACGGCAGTCCGATCAGCACGCCCAATTTAGACGCGCTCGCGGCTGATGGGCTGCGCTACAACAATATGCACACGACGGCACTGTGTTCACCCACGCGCTCATGCATCCTGACAGGTCGGAACCATCATTCGAATGGGATGGCGTGCATCACCGAAGGTTCGGAGGGATTTCCAGGTTCGAACGGTCAGATTCCGTTTGAGAACGGCTTTCTATCCGAGATTCTGCTGCAAAACGGTTACAACACTTACGCGCTCGGCAAATGGCATCTCACGCCCGCCGAACAGACCTCCGCGGCCGGTCCTTATGACCGCTGGCCGCTAGGTCGCGGCTTTGAGCGCTACTACGGATTCCTAGGCGGCGACACGCACCAGTACTATCCAGAACTCGTGCGTGACAACATGCAGACAGAGCCTCCGAAGACGCCGGAAGAGGGCTATCACCTCACGCCTGATCTCGTCAGCAAAGCGAAGGCGATGATCGCCGATTCCAAGCAGGTCGCGCCCAATAAGCCATTCTTCATGTACTTCGCCACCGGTGCCATGCATGCCCCGCATCAGGTGCCGAAGGAATGGGCCGACAAGTACAAGGGCAAATTCGATGCCGGTTGGGACGATTATCGCAAGCAGGTTTTCGAGAAGCAGAAAGCAATGGGCATTGTGCCGGCGAACACCACGCTGTCGCGGCACGATCCGGATGTTCAAGACTGGAACGCGCTTCCGGCAGACGAGCGCCGCCTTTACGCGCGCATGATGGAGGTGTTCGCCGGCTTCTTGGAGCACACCGACCACCACATCGGCGAACTGATTGCCTTCCTCAAGGACATGGGCGAATACGACAACACCCTGATCATGGTGGTCTCGGACAATGGCGCAAGCGCCGAAGGTGGTCCGCATGGCTCCGTGAACGAAGGCAAGTTCTTCAATAACGTGCCCGATGACCTCCAGCAAAATCTAGCCGCGATCGATGACTTGGGCGGCCCGAAATATTTCAATCACTATCCTTGGGGTTGGACGCATGCGGGGAATACGCCATTCCGGCGTTGGAAACGCGAAACCTATCGTGGCGGGGTCTCCGATCCCTTCTTGATCGTCTGGCCGAAAGGCATCAAACCGAAGGGCGAAATACGGACGCAGTATTGCCACGCGATAGATATGGTGCCGACGGTCCTCGATGCGCTTAGCATTGAACCTCCAACGCAAATTCGCGGCGTCACCCAGTCCCCTCTCCAAGGCTTCAGCCTGAAATCGTCGTTCGACGACGCCGAGGCACCGTCACTGCATCTCACTCAGTATTTCGAGATGTTCGGCCACCGGTCGCTTTATCACGACGGCTGGAGAGCCGTATGCCCATGGCCCGGCACATCGTTCGCCGAGGCCGGGCTGCCGTTTGGAGCGCCCATCAGCTATGACAAGCTGACCGAGCTCGATGCCAAAGGCTGGGAGCTTTACAACGTCAACGAGGATTTTGCCGAAACCAACAATCTCGCCGAAAAGGAGCGCGCCAGGCTGATCGCAATGATCGGCATGTGGTACGTCGAGGCCGGCAAGTATAATGTTTTACCAATCGATAGCCGCGGCACTGCTCGTTTCGCGGACGAACGGCCACAGATTGCTCCCGATCGAAAGAAGTACATTTATTATCCCGGCACGCAGGTTGTTCCGAGTAACGCGGCGCCCTACCTCATCAACGTGGCGCACTCAGTGTCGGTACATGCCAATGTCCCAAAGGGTGGCGCGGAAGGCGTACTTCTCTCTATGGGCGGTGTCGACGGAGGCTTCGTCCTTTATGTGCAGGATGGCAAGCTGACGTACGGATACAACTATGTCGCCGATAAGCGCTTCAAAGTGCAATCAGACAGCATGATTCCCGAGGGCGACCACATCTTCAGCTTCGAGTTCATTCCGACGGGCAAGGCCGACATCGCCAACGGCAAAGGAGTGCCGGCGACGATCAAGCTGTTGGTCGATGGCGAACCGATCGGCAGTGGTGATCTGCCAGTAACAATCCCCTTACAATTGGGGCTTTCGGCGGGTGTTTGCGTCGGCGCCGATTCTGGGGCGCCGGTTATGGACACAGACTACGAGGCTCCATTCCCATTCAGCGGCACTGTCAAAAAGGTGCTGGTCGACATCACCGGCGAAGCGGTCGAGGACAAGGCCGCGAAGATGCGGATGTATCTCTCTCGGCAGTGAGGGGATTCCGATTCTAATGTCCGCTAATGGCACTTAGCGGACATCGAGGCCCACGCTAAGCAATGTCCGCTTTGAGGGGTAAAGCAGACATCTCTTGACCCTTTTTTCAATGTCTGCTTCTGACCCATAGCGGACATTCGCCAATCGATCATTGGCTGAGCGTGTTCTTGTAGATCTTCCCGTCCTTCATAGCTATCGCATAGGGTTGCTTGGCCCGAGCCCCTCTGATTGCTCGCCATTCGAAGAACCCATCGACGGGCACGATGCAGCGGCGTAGGGCGTAAGCCTCTCTGAACATCGGCAGGCGCGAAATACTCTCGGCCTTGGCATTGATCGGCTTCCGCCCACCTCTCGTATCGCTGCACCAGTGGGTATTAAGCCCCACCTGATGAGGTCAAGCGACCGCTCACCCGTCTTCTGGTTTTGGCGGATGAGCAGCAATTCTTGGATCGGGGCAGCATTATAGCGAGGGCGGGTGTTGCCCATCCGGCTATCGCTGAGATCGAGGCCGTCGACAATGGCGAGGCGGAGAGGCTGAGAGCTTTGGATTACGCGACCACACATCGGAGGAGCTAGTGGATTCGGTGGTCATCTACCCCGCCCAAAAAGACGAAAGAGGAATGAAAATCGAGGTTCGCGGATACCTGTCTCGCCTAGTTGGAGGCGATCTGTTCCCGCAGCGTTCTTTTAAGGGGGGTAAGGTGGTAGCGGAGGAGGGACTCGAACCCCCGACACGCGGATTATGATTCCGCTGCTCTAACCAGCTGAGCTACTCCGCCATTGGGCCAAGAAGGAGCGGATACTAGTCCGCCAATTGGCTTGCAAGCCGCCGATATAGGGAGCGCCAATAATTGCTGTCAAGCAAGCGGCGGCAATGCACGATCGCCCGGCCGATCTGCCACTTCACCCTCACCCTGATGGGCTCAAGCTCGCGCGCACGAACGGGCACGGGCAGCCTCGACCTCGCGCCCACCCTCGCGCCAAGCGCGGCTTGCGGCGCCACGCCGAAGCCGGGCTCCTTGACGAAGCGGAGCATGGTGAAGAGCCCAAACGGCCGGAGCGAGCGCCGCTCGACGAGCCTGAGATCATCGCACACGATCACCCGGTCAAGCTCGAACACCGCATGCCAACCGATGAGATCGGCGAAGGGCGCGAGCCTCCGCTCGAACCACCCGCGCACGCCCTCTTCCTGGCTGAAATGGTTGACGAGGATCACCTCGCCGCCCGCGGCGCAGACGCGCTCGAGTTCGCGCATCACTCGCTCAGGGTCCGGCACCACGGTCATGACATACATGGCGACGACCGTGTCGAAGCTTTCATCGGGAAAGGCGAGCGCGCCCGCATCCATCTCATAAAGGCCCGCGATATTGTCGAGCCCGCGGCGCTCGACCTTCTCCCGCGCCTTGTCGAGCATCTCGGGCGAGAGATCGATGCCGGTCAGCGTGAGGTGATCTCCGTAGCAGGGCAAAGATAGGCCGGTGCCGACGCCGACCTCGAGCACGCGCCCCTTTCGGCTATTGATGATCTTGACCGCATGTTTGCGTCCGGCCTCGGCAATCTGGCCGAAGGTGAAGTCATAGACCGGCGCCCAGCGGCGATAGGCATGACGCACGGCACTGGCGTCCATCACAGGTGCTCTTGAGGCCACGGCTACTACCCTCTTGCAACGTTGCAGGACCGGAAAGATCCGGCCCTAACGCGACCCGGCCGCGAGCGCCTCTCCGGCGTCCACTCGCGCGGGCGCCCGAAAGCCATCCTTGGCCAACCAAGCTCCTCCCTCGGCGGACTTGATCCATCCGCCGCCGAGAAGCCGCTCCCCACCATCGCTTGCGGCATAGAAGACACAAGCCTGTCCTGGCGAAACTCCCTCCTCGCCGTAAGCGAGCTCGACAAAAGCTACACCATCCTCGAAGCTCACCCGTGCCGGCTGCAACGCGCCACTTGAGCGGATGCGCGCGAGCACTTCCTCGCCCGACTGCACGAAAGCCGCAAGCGGCTCATCGCCGAGCCAATTGACATCGCGGAGCGCGATGCGGCGAGTCAGCAAACATCGTTTCGGCCCGACCACCACCTCGCGGCGCGAAGCATCGAGCTTTAGCACATAGAGCGGCTCGTGAGAGGCAAGGCCCAGCCCACGCCTCTGGCCGATGGTGTAATTGATGATGCCGCCATGGCGTCCAAGGACGCGCCCGTCGATGTGCACGATATCTCCCGCTTCCGCCGCACCAGGGTGCAGGCGCTCAATCACTTGCGTGTAGCGCCCCGTGGGCACGAAGCAGATGTCCTGGCTGTCCGACTTGTCGGCGACCGCAAGCCCGAAATCGCGCGCGAGCTTACGCGTCTCGTCCTTGTCGCGATCGCCGAGCGGAAAGCGCAAGAAGGCGAGCTGCTGGGGCGTGGTTGCGAACAGGAAATAACTCTGATCGCGCTCCTTGTCGGCGGCGCGGTAGAGTTCCCAGCCCGAAGGCCCAGGCCTGCTCCTGACATAATGGCCAGTTGCAAGCGCCGAGGCGCCGAGACCTTCGGCCGTCTGCAACAGATCACGAAACTTGATCTTTTGGTTACACGCGACGCAGGGAACCGGCGTCTCGCCCTGGAGATAGCTAGCGGCGAAGTCGCCCATCACCGCCTTGGCGAAGCGGGCCTCGTAATCGAGCACGTAATGGGGGATGCCAAGCTTCTCCGCGACGCGGCGAGCGTCCTTAATGTCCTGTCCGGCGCAGCAGGACCCCTTCCGGCCGACCGCCTCGCCATGGTCGTAGAGCTGGAGAGTGATGCCGATGACATCATAGCCCTCCTGCTTGAGGAGAGCAGCGACCACCGACGAATCGACCCCGCCCGACATGGCGACAACGACACGGGTCTTGGCCGGGCTTCCGGCGAGGTGCAAACTGTTCAACATTGTAGGCTTGGTAGGCTTGGACGATGCCACGGGCTGGAAATCTCTCGAATAATGCCGGCCCGGCATTGTCATGGGCCCTTCACAATATAGACGCTCCGCCGCGGCCGTGTGCCGTTTTCTTCGGCACTTGGCTCGGCCGGAACATAGGGATCATAAGGCCGTTAAGCAAGGCGAGGACGGCCCGCCAAGGCCTTAGCCGGGCGGCCTCTTATGACGGGGCAATCCGCTGTGAATTCAGCAAATTTTGGCTATTTCCTTGCCGCTTCCTTTACCTGCCAGCTTAGTCAAATCTTAAATGCGGCTTGCTAGCTTCGCACTCAACATAGGCTCATCGAGCAGATTGTGTAGTGAGTACGATGACCGAGCATTACAGGCCGCGTGTCAGATATGTGATTGGGCCCGATGGCAGCCCCCTCACCGTCGCCGATCTTCCCCCTAGGGATACGAAGCGGTGGGTGATCCGGCGCAAGGCCGAGGTCGTTGCAGCCGTGCGCGGCGGCTTGATCAGCCTGGAAGAGGCTTGCGAGCGCTACACGCTGACGGTCGACGAGTTCCTGAGCTGGCAGCGCTCGATCGACAAGCACGGTCTTCCCGGCTTGCGCGCGACCCGCATTCAGGATTATCGCGGCTAAGCCCCAATTCCTTCAGTCGAGCGGTGGATGGCCGGGTCGCACCTGGCCATTACGACTTTCTTAGCTCAAGCGCCCAAGCCTACTGCCGGGGAGCCGGCTTGGCGGCGGTGAGCTTTGGCATCGCGCGGCTGCAGTTCGTTTCCCCGCGCTTCCAACGCTCGATGTCATATTGCATCTTGGCGGCAAGCTCAGGTGGCATGCTCCGATTCTCCGTCGTCACCACCGTGTAGGGGTCTTGCTCGGCAAAATTGATCG
>JBLMXO010000018.1:0-2754 GCA_050257815.1 Actinomycetota bacterium | reverse complement strand
TTGGAGCGCTCGGTGATCACGCGATCAACCGCCTGCTTCACATCGGTCTCGGTGAAATCCTTTTCCGACGCAAAGGCCGGGAGCACGCAGCAAAAAGCCACGGCAATCGCCGTGGCTCCTGCAAAGCTCAGCACTCGAGCGAAAAGCGCGGGCATCACTGGCTCGTGCTCTTGGGATCGCTTGACGGCGTAGCCTCAGCCGCTTTGGCCGTGGCGAGCACCTTGATGGCCTGCGCCGCTTCGAGATTGTTGTTGATCTTGGCAATGTCGGCAGCTGTCTGGCCCTGATTGTTCTTGGCCTCGGCATCGGCGCCGGACTCAATCAGAAGACCGATCATCGGCGGATTGTTATGCGCCGCGGCGATCATCAGAGCGGTCATGCCGGTCGTGGACTTGGCGTTGACGTCAGCCTTGCGGTCGATGAGCTCCTTGGCGATGTCGATCGGCCGCGTGCTGCCGGGCACGAAGCGCTCACCTTCGGCCGCTTGCGTCTGGCTCGCCGTGATCATGAGCGGAGTCAGCGCTTCGTCGCCTGTGGCGGCATTGGGATTGGCGCCGGCCTCAAGCAGCGTCTTGGCCGCCTCGTAATAGCGATCAGCGAGGGCTAGCGCGAGCGGGTTGTAGCCGTCCGGCCCCGGCTCCTCGACCTTGGCACCGGCATCGACCAGCACCTTGATCGTGGGTATAGCGTCGCGCATGGCGGCCGCGATCAACGGGGTCATGCCATTGCCGTCGGCAAGGTTGGGATTGGCACCGAGTCCGATCAAGAGCTTGACGGTCTTATCCTGGCGCTGACGCGCGGCATTGGTCAACGGCGTGTAGCCGTTGCTGTCCGGCTTGTTAACGTCGGCGCCCTTCTCCGTCACCAGCCATTTGATGCGGTCTTGGTCGTCGGCAATGATCGCATTGCTCAATTCTTGGGTGATGTCAGCGCCTTCCTCAAGCCACTGCTCGACCTTCTTCTCGGTCACGATTTGATCAGGCGAAGCGAGGTCAGGACGCGGCTTGAAGTCCTGCTGGTTGACGGCGATGTAGCTGCCGTGGGCGGGAAGGTCGCCCTGAACGAGGCATTTCGAGCACTGCACCAGAGGCACACCGTAGTCGCGCAGAATCTTTTCGATCTCGTCCTTCTTATCGTCGAGGGCGAATTCGAGCATGTATTTGAGAAAGGCGTCGGTCTTGCGCACGCCGATAGCAAGATCGAACTCGAGCGGGACGGTGTCGTCGTCGAGATTCACCGGAAGGATCGTGAGCGGCTCGTGCTTCTGGGTCACGCGCCAACCGGCGAAGGGTCCGAACACGCCGGCGACGTCGAGCTTGCCGTCGGTGACATCCTGGACGATGTGCCAGGGCTGATGCTCCGGCACGAGATCGCCGTCGTGGCTTTGCACCTGAAGCGTGACATTATCGACGATGCCGCGCTTGGCAAGCGCTGCGCGCAAGGCCGAGGTCTGGAACACGCCGATCTTGAGATCCTTGAGCTTCGGATCATCGAGACCAGTCAGCTTAAGCCCCTTGTCGTTGCGGTAAACGAGCACGTAGGGCGTCTTGTAGATGGGGAAGGTCGTCAGCATCGGGCCGTAATTGGCCGGCATGTCCATCAGCGCGTCGCACATACCCTGATCGAAGGTCTGACGCGTCAACCCGCGCTCGATGAAGGGGCGCCAATTGAAGGTGACGTTTGCGCCCATTGCCTCGCCGAGCACCTCGGCCATCTTGTTCTGGAACCCCTCCCCCTTGATGTTCGACAGCGGCATGTTGCCGGGGTCGGCACAGACCGTCAGCTGCTTCAGCTTCTTCTGCTTATAAGCCGCCTTGGCGGCGGCGCGGATCGCGATCTGCTCGCTCGGAGTGAGGTCGTCGAAATCCTTGCTGAGGTCACGCTTGATCTCGCTGGTCGCGGCCATGGCCGGCAGCGAAGCGAGGCCGAAGGAGGCCACGCACAATAAGACTGTGGCGATGCGGGGTGTGATGGAGGACACGGGCGTTTCTCGGGTTGTTTCTTGGGGGGCGCGGAAGGGTCGGGGGGCCCTAAAAAGCGCGATCTTCCCATTAGATAAGGCAAAAGCGCCCGGTACCACAAGGGTACCGGGCGCCTTTTAATCTTCCTGTAAGGTTAGACCTTACTCCATGACACGGAAGACGTTCAGCTCGCCGCCCTGCGCGATGAATTGCAGGCCAGCAGCTTTGGTCATCGCGGTGGCGCCGATAGCGCCGAACTTGTCATTGAGGTCAAGACCAGCAGTCACAGGCAGGCCGATCCAGCCGCCGATGCCCGAGTAGACACCGACATACTCATGGCCACCCACCTTGTAGGCGATCGGGTTGCCGATGATGCCTGAACCGAGCCTGCGGCTCCACAGGATCTTACCGGAGCTCCGGTCGACCGCGCGGAAGTCACCACCCAGCGAGCCATAGAACATCAGGCCGCCGTCGGTAACCATGGTGCCGCCCCAGTTCGGGTAGGGATCCGGGATCTCCCAGATCGTCTTGCCGGAAAGAACATCGTACTTCTTGATCTTTCCAGTCGTGCCGGGCTTCTCAGGATACATGTACACGTTGGCGAACACGTAAACCGTGCCCTGGTTCGTGTGCGTGCGCTCCTGGGGCTCCAGCTCCATGCACCAGTTGTTAGTGGGCATGTAGAAGATGTTCGGCTCCTTGGGATCGACAGAACCAGGCTGCTGGTCCTTGCCGCCCATGGCAGACGGGCAAGCTTCCACATTGCGGCCAACCTCAAGCGGGGAATGGTCGC
>JBLMXO010000017.1:0-6231 GCA_050257815.1 Actinomycetota bacterium | reverse complement strand
GCCCGGATTATCGCGAAAAACTAGGGTCTTGGGCTCTGGCGAGTTGCATTTTCGCCTTAAGGGCTCGATATTGTCTTCGAGGGAGCGGCACCATGTCCGCCCACATATCCGGCTCGACCTTGCCTCGTTACACCGTGCACGTGTTGCGACTTGATAAATGGATCAAGCTCACGGCGGCTGTCGCCGCCGCTGTGATCGTTGTCGCCTCCGCCACAGCCTTTGCGCGCGATGCCAGCGCCCCGGCTGGGACCTTCGATACCAAGGCGAAGCACGCCATCCTCATGGATGCCGACGCCAACCTTGTCCTGTTCGAGAAGGATGCCGATGCGCTCGTGCCGCCCGCGAGCATGAGCAAGCTGATGACGCTTGCGGTGGTGTTTCGCGAGTTGAAGGCTGGTCACATCACGCTTGAGACCGAGTTTCCCGTAAGCGAGCACGCGTGGCGGACCGGGGGCGCTCCCTCGGGCTCATCAGCCATGTTCGCGCCCCTCAACTCGAAGGTGACCGTGTCCGACCTGATCCAGGGGATCACCGTCCAGTCGGGGAACGACGCCGCGATCATTCTCGCCGAGGGCATCTCGGGCAGCGAGGACGCTTTTGCCAAGGAGATGAACAAGTACGCGCGAGAGATCGGGCTGACCAAGTCGACCTTCGTGAACTCGACTGGGCTTCCCGCTGATGGTCATTTGATGACGGCGCGCGAACTCGCCATGCTCGCTCGCTATCTGATCTACACCTATCCAGAGTACTATCACTTCTTCGGAGAAACCGAGTTCAAGTATCGCGACAAGTTCGTGTTCCGAAATCGGAATCCGCTCGTCTTCGAACCCGATCTCGGCGTGGACGGATTAAAGACGGGCTATATCCAGGAAGCGGGTTATGGACTTGTCGCCAGCGCCAAGCGTGGTGATCAGCGGCTGATCCTCGTCGTCAACGGCCTTGAGTCGAAGCAAGATCGGGAAGGTGAGCCGCGCAAACTGCTCGAATGGGGCTTCAAGAGCTTCAAGCCATTCAGGTTGTTCGATCAGGGCGAGAAGGTGAGCGATGCGCTCGTCTGGGGTGGCACGCAGCATTACGTGCCGCTCGTCGGCGACGGCAATATCAATATCATCCTGCCCGTGACGTCGAGCGGCAAGGTGTCGGCGTCGATCGTCTATCAAGGGCCGATCAAGGCGCCGATCCGCAAGGGCGATAGGGTGGCGGTCCTGCGTGTCACTTCGGCCGAATCCTCGGCAACCAACGACATCCCGCTTTATGCCGGCGATGACATCGGGCAGAGCAACTTCGCCATGCGCGGTCTCGACTCTCTTCTCGTGCTGGCGTTCGGTTGGCTGCTATAAAACCCAATGATGCAACGCGCAGTGGTCGAGACCGGCCGGTTCATAACATTCGAGGGCGGCGAGGGCGGCGGTAAGTCGACCCAAGCCGGCATCCTCGCCAACCGCTTGGCCCGTGCGGGGCGCCAGGTATTCTCCACGCGTGAGCCGGGCGGGACGCCTGCCGCCGAGGAGATCCGCGAAGCTTTGCTCTCCGGCAAAGTGTGGCAGTTTGGACCCTTTGCCGAGGCCTTAATGTTCTCGGTCGCGCGCGCTGATCACGTCGAGAATGCGATCGGCCACGCGCTGCTCTCGGGCAAATGGGTCGTGTGCGACCGCTTCCTCGATTCGACACGGGCCTATCAGGGGGCGACCGCCGGCGTACCCAAGGGCCTCATCAGTGCGCTCGAGAGGATCACACTCTCCGGTCTTCTCCCCGACATCACCTTCATCCTCGACATTCCTCCCGAGGAAGGCCTTGCGCGCGCCGCCGAGCGGCGTGGTGTGCAGATCCCAGACCGCTTCGAGAGCCAGGAGCTCATGCTGCATGAGCGGGTGCGACGCGCCTTTCTCGACATCGCCGAGGAGGAGCCCGAGCGCTGCGTGGTGATCGACGCAAGCCAACCGGAGGCGATGGTCGCCGAGGACGTGTGGGAAGTCGTCCTCAATCGACTGAGCCCATGAGCGTTGCGGCGGAGCGCCAGCGCGCAGTCCCGGCGGAGCCCGACCGCCTCGAAGGCTTCTCCGCTCCGCGCGAGGTCGAAAACGTGTTTGGCCATGCTGCCGCGATCAAGGAGTTCGATGACGCGCTCCGTTCAGGGCGCATGCATCATGCCTGGCTACTCACTGGACCGGAGGGAATCGGCAAGGCGACGCTTGCTTATCACTTCGCGCGCGTGGTGCTCGGCGAGGGCGGACGGCACGGTGACGCGGGAGCTACCTTCCGCAAGGTGGCGGCCCTGTCACATCCTAATCTTCTCCTTCTCCGCCGCGCTTACAACGAGAAGACCAAGCGCTATGGCCAGTGGATCGGCGTCGACGAGGTAAGGCGGCTTCGCGCCTTCCTCGGCAACACGGCGGGCGAGAGCGGCTGGCGCGTGGTAGTCGTCGACCGTGCCGACGAACTCAACACCAACGCGGCGAATGCACTCTTGAAGGCCCTGGAGGAGCCGCCAGCGCGCACGCTCTTTCTGCTCATTTCTGACGCCGAGGGCCGGCTTCCCGTGACCATTCGCTCGCGCACGCGCACGCTTCGTCTCGCAAGCCTTAGAGAGGACGAGGTCGAGCAGGCGGTGCGTGCCGCGCTCACACGAGACGGCCACAAGCCCGAGACCGAGACGCTGGAGACAGCCCTTGCACTGAGTGAGGGTAGCGTGCGCCGTGCACTCGAGCTCGTATCGGGCGAGGGCATCGAGTTCTACGGGGAGATCATTGCCACCTTGGCGAGTCTCCCGGACCTTGAGGGCTCACGGCTGCACGAAATGATCGAAGGGGTTGCAAGCGCGAGCGATGCCGAGCGGCTTGAGCTCTACCTCTCGCTTCTACTGGGCCTCATCGAGCGGCTGATCCGGTTCGGTGCGACCGGCGAGGGGGCACCCCAACGGGAGCGACGGCTCGCCTCAACTCTCGTTTCGCGCGCCAATCTCGCCGCCTGGGCCGAGGCCTGGGAGGCGATCTCGCTCGAGAGGTCCGAGGCGTTTGCCCTCAATTTAGACAAGAGCCTGCTCGTGCTCGACATCTGGTTCCGCCTGCAGAGGCTGTCCCGCGAACATCCTGTTTAACGTCACGCTTGAGCGCGCTTGCCGAGCCTTCGGCGCAAGGATATTCAAGCCTCCATGGCGGACAAGCTTCCTTATTACATCACCACTGCCATCTCTTACCCTAATGATGCGCCCCATATCGGCCACGCCTATGAGGCGGTCGCGACCGACGCGCTTGCGCGCTTCCGCCGCCTTCAAGGCCACGACGTGTTCTTCCTCACCGGCACCGACGAGCACGGCATCAAGATGCTGCAGACCGCCAAGGCGCAAGGCATCACTGCAGCAGAGCTCGCCGACCGCAACACGCCGAAATTCCGCGAGATGGTCCGCGTGCTCGAATGCTCTAACGATGATTTCATCACCACCCGCGAGGAGCGTCACAAGCGCTCGTGCCAGGAGCTTTGGCGGCGCATGCAAGCCGCCGGTGACATCTATCTCGACAAATATGCCGGCTGGTACTCGGTGCGCGACGAGGCCTATTACGACGAGAGTGAACTGAGGGAGGGAGCCGACGGGCGCAAGCTCTCGCCGCAGGGAACGCCGGTCGAGTGGGTGGCAGAGGAGAGCTATTTCTTTCGGCTATCCGCTTATCAGGACAGGCTGCTTGCCTATTACGAGGCTCATCCAGAGTTCATCGGCCCGGACACGCGCGCGAACGAGGTGAAGAGCTTCGTGCGCGGTGGCCTGCAGGATCTTTCCGTCTCGCGTACCACTTTCAACTGGGGCATCCCTGTCCCGGGCGATCCCAAACACATCATGTATGTGTGGGTCGACGCGCTCACCAATTACATCACCGGCGTCGGCTTTCCCGACGAGAGCTCCAAGACCTTCAAGCGCTATTGGCCGGCCGATGTGCATATCATCGGCAAAGACATCATCCGTTTCCACGCCGTCTATTGGCCGGCCTTCTTGATGTCGGCTGGCGTGGCGCCGCCGAAGCGCGTGTTCGGCCACGGCTTTCTTTATAGCCGGGGCGAGAAGATGTCGAAATCGATCGGCAATGTGGTCGATCCCTTCGTTCTTACCAAGGAGTTCGGCGCCGATCAGCTCCGCTACTTCCTCCTGCGCGAGGTGCCGTTTGGCCAGGACGGCAATTACAGCCGCGAGGCCATCATCCAGCGCATCAACTCCGATCTCGCCAACGATCTCGGCAATCTTGCGCAGCGCTCGCTCTCGATGATCGCCAAGAATTGCGGGAGTGTCGTGCCTAAGCCCGGGGCCCTCACTCGGGCTGATGAAACGATCCTTGCCGCGGCCGACAGCGCGCTCGCTCGTGTCACCGAGGCGATCGATGATTTCGCCATCCACCGTGCGCTCGAGATCATCTGGGCCCTTGTCGCCGATGCCAATCGCTACTTCGCCGGCGAGGAGCCCTGGTCGCACAAGAAGACGAATCCCGAGCGCATGGGGACAATCCTCTATGTCACAATGGAGGTAACGCGTCAGATCGCCACCCTAGTTCAGCCCGTGATGCCGAAGAGTGCTGCTCGACTGCTCGATCAGCTTGGCGTGGCGGAAAGCGCGCGGGACTTCGCCGCGCTCGGGCCGGAGGGCCGGCTCAGCCCCGGAACGGAACTGCCTGCGCCACAAGCCGTCTTTCCGCGTCACCTGGCAACGGAGGAACACCCGGCAGCATGATGTCGGTGGATGAGGGCGCGTCCTCGTCTTGGCGGCATAGCTGCTTGATACGATCCTCGTCGACGCCTTCGACAACGACACCGCCGATCACGGTGCGAGGCACGGCAGTGTCGCCAAATCGTTTCCGCATCATGGCTTGGACGCTCGCGCTGGTGGCATCCAGCAGAGTGTATTTGATCCCGTTGCGGGCGAGGATATCTCTCACTTGTTTGCAGTAAGGGCACCAGTAGGCGCTGTACAGAATCACGCTCTTGCTGCAACCCGCCTGGGCGGGAGCGGCTGCAAATGAAAGGAATAGGGCCGTCACCGCCGCAGCGATGAGACGACAGTTGAGGGCGGAAACAGTTATCGGCATTTGCTCTCCTCGCAATCTTGCCCCGCCAGCCTATATGCGGCACATATTGCGCGCCACCAATGTGGTAACAATCTAGCAGCCTGAAGACTATCGGATTTTCGTCGTCTCCCGATGCTCATCGACAGTCACTGTCATCTCGATTTCCCCGAGCTTGCCGCCGATCTCGATGGCGTTCTGGCGCGCGCACGCTCAGCCGGCGTCGACCTCATGGTGACTATCTCGACCCGGGTCCTTCAGTTTGCCAAGCTCAAGGCCATCGTCGAGGCGCATGACGATGTATTCTGCTCGATTGGGACGCATCCCCATCACGCCGCGGAGGAGCCTGACATCACGGCCGAGGAACTGGTCGAGATCGCGCGGCATCCCAAAGTCGTGGCGATCGGCGAGGCCGGCCTCGACTACCACTACGATTGCAGCCCGCGCGACGTGCAGAAGAAAAGCTTCCGCACGCATATCGCCGCCGCGCGCAAGACCGGCCTGCCGCTCGTCATTCACGCGCGCGAGGCGGATGCCGATATCGCTCGCATTCTCGAAGAGGAGACGAAGGATGGAGCCTTCCCCTTCGTGCTGCATTGCTTCACGAGCGGTGCCGAGCTTGCGCACACGGGCCTTACTCTCGGCGGCTATATCTCGTTCTCCGGTGTCGTCACCTTCAAGAATTCCGATTATTTGCGCGATATCGCGCTCGCGGTTCCGTATGACCGGTTGCTGGTCGAGACCGATGCCCCTTATCTCGCGCCGGTGCCGATGCGGGGAAAAACCAACGAGCCGGCCTTCGTCGCCTACAGTGCGGCGCGGCTTGCAGACTTGCGAGGCGTAAGCCAGACGGATATGGCGAGCACAACGAGCGAGAACTTTTTCCGCCTGTTCAAGAAGGTGCCGCGCTCTCGCCTCGATCGCCCTCAAAGCGCCGCATGAGCCTCAGAGTCACGATCCTCGGCTGCGGCACTTCGGGAGGCGTGCCGCGCATCGGCAATCACTGGGGCGCTTGCGATCCCGACAATCCCAAGAACCGGAGGCGGCGATGCTCGCTGCTCGTCCAGCGCGAAGGCGCCGAAGGGACGACGAACGTGCTGGTCGATACGCCTCCCGACTTGCGCGATCAGTTGCTTGACGCGGGCGTCGGGCTTCTCGACGGCGTCCTCTACACCCACGACCATGC
>JBLMXO010000016.1:0-14339 GCA_050257815.1 Actinomycetota bacterium | reverse complement strand
GAGGAGCGCTTCGCTACCTATCTCGACACCGCCGGACTACCCGATCCGGACCTGCTCATTCGCACGAGCGGCGAGCTCCGCTTGTCGAATTTCCTGCTCTGGCAGGTGGCCTATAGCGAGTTCGTGTTCGTCGATTGCTACTGGCCCGACTTCTCGCGCGAGCAGCTCGAGGCGGCACTCGCCGAATATCAGCGGCGGAGCCGGCGCTTCGGCGGAACCTCGGCGAGATCGACCGCGTGACGCGGACCCGAACGTTTCCCGATAAGGACCGCGGCGGAGCGGCAAGACAGAAATCCGAGGTGCTGCTGCGCATCGCCTCGGCACTCGTGCTCGCCGCCTTGGCGCTCGGCGCCGCCATTGCGAGCCCTTGGAGCTTCCTTGTTCTCGTGATCCTCAGCGCTGGCATCGTCGCCTGGGAATGGGGACGTCTGGTTAGGGGCGAGGGGATCGATCGCATCGCCATCCTCGAAGCGGTTGCCGTTGCCGCCGTCGCCATCCTTCTCACGCTAAGGCGTGGCGATCTTGCGGCTCTCGCCCTTGCCGTTGCGGCCGTGGCCGTTGCTCTCTTGAGCCGATCTTCGGACCGCTCCGCCTGGTCACTCGGAGGGCTTTTCTATGCGGCGCTCCCGGCAGCGGCGCTCGTCTTTCTCCGCAGCGATCCCTCACTCGGCGCCATTGCCGTGCTCTATCTCTTCGCCGTGGCCTGGACCACCGATACGGCCTCCTACGCAGCCGGACGCTTGATTGGCGGGCCCAAGCTTGCGCCGCGCATCTCGCCCCAGAAGACGTGGAGCGGCTTCATTATCGGTGCCCTGACGCCTGCCCTTGTCGGCTATGCTTTTGCCCTTTGGCTGAAGGACACTTCGGCTTGGCGGCTCGCCCTTGTAAGCATCGCGCTCGCCCTTGCTTGTCAGCTCGGGGACCTGCTCGAAAGCGCAGTTAAGCGCCATTTTGGCACGAAGGACATGAGCCAGCTCATTCCAGGTCATGGTGGACTCCTCGACCGGATCGATGGTCTTCTCATTGCTGCGATCCTGGCGAGCCTGATCGCTCTTCGCGATCCGGGCAATCCGGGTCGCGGCCTGCTCATTTGGTGAAGGAGAGCCGTGCTTCAGTCCCCGACATCATTCACGCGCACCCACGAACAGCGAGTGAAAGCCCCACGGCGCATTACTGTGCTCGGCGCCACCGGTTCGATCGGGGAAAGCACGCTCGATCTCATTGGGCGGAATGCGTCCGCCTATCAGGTGGTCGCGCTGACCGGCGCACGCAACGTCGCTCGCCTTGCCGAACTTGCAATCCTGCATCGGGCCGAACTCGCCGTGGTTGCCGACCCCAGCTTCTATGCGCAACTTAAGGCTGCTCTTGCCGGCACCGGCATCGAGGCCGCCGCTGGAGAAGAAGCTCTGCTCGAGGCCGCACGCCGTCCGGCCGATTGGGTCATGGCGGCGATCGTCGGCGCCGCCGGGTTGAAGCCGACGCTTGAGGCCGTGCGTCAGGGCACTGCCACCGCGATCGCCAACAAGGAGTGTCTCGTCACGGCGGGCGCGATCTTCATGGCAGAGGTCGCGCGCTCGAAAACGACTCTGCTTCCCGTCGACTCAGAACATTCAGCGGCATCGCAGGCCATGGTTGGCGCGCGGAAGGAGCGCATCGAGCGGATCTGTCTTACGGCCTCGGGCGGTCCCTTCCGCTCCTGGAGCCTTGCCCAGATGGAAGGGGCGCGTCCCGAGCAGGCCCTCAAACACCCGAATTGGTCGATGGGGGCCAAGGTCACCATCGACTCGGCGACGCTGATGAACAAGGGGCTCGAGCTCATCGAGGCGCATCATCTCTTCGCGCTTCCCCCTGATAAGCTCGAGGTCTTGGTCCATCCACAGTCGGTCGTGCACTGTCTCGTCTATCTCAGCGATGGCTCGGTGATTGCCCAGATGAGCTGTCCAGACATGCGCACACCGATCGCCTACAGCCTCGCCTGGCCCGAGCGCATGCACGTGCCGAACGGCCGCGTCGACCTCGCCGCGCTCGGCGCTCTCACGTTTGAAGCGCCCGACGCTGCACGCTTTCCAGCCCTTAGGCTCGCGCGCGAAGTGCTGGAAGCAGGGGGAAGTGCGCCAACCGTGCTCAATGCCGCAAACGAGGTCGCGGTCGAGGCTTTCCTCGCCAAGCGCATCGGCTTCCTTGCCATTGCCGCCCTCGTGGAAGCCACGCTTGCGGGAAACCCCAATCTCATAGCCTCTGCGCCTGCGAACGTAGAGGGAGTGCTCGCGGTCGATTCTGAAGCGCGGACTGCGGCGCGGAGCCTGCTCAGCCGGTTTGCATTGGCCGGGTAGCGCGGGCTAAGAAGGGTCAAAATTCAGAGGTAACTTACGCTATGGACGCAATAATTAAGCTCTCGGGCTTCGGCGACACGCTGCTCGGTTACCTGCTTCCCTTCCTTTTCGTTCTGACCGTCGTGGTGTTCGTCCACGAGCTTGGTCACTTCCTCGTCGCGCGCTGGTGCGGCGTGGGGATCCAGGCATTCTCGATCGGCTTTGGACCCGAGATCGTGGGCTTCAACGACCGGTATGGCACGCGGTGGAAGATCTCGTGGATCCCGCTTGGCGGTTACGTGAAGTTCATTGACGACGAGAACGCGGCCAGTGCCGGCGGTCAACGGACCTTCGAACAGCTGTCCGAGGAGGAGCGAAAGCGAAGTTTCCGGGGCAAATCGCTTGGCCAACGCGCAGCGGTCGTGGCAGCGGGACCGATCGCCAACTTCCTGCTCGCAATCGTCGTTTTCACCTTGATCTTCGGCGTGTTCGGGGAACGCATCACCGCGCCCAAGGTCGACGTCATCAACCCTGGCAGCGCGGCGGAGAGGGCCGGTTTCCTCCCTGGGGATCTGGTCGTGAGCATCGACGGTACGGCCATCGAAACCTTCGCCGAGATGCAGCGCATCGTGGCCATGAGCGCGGGTCAGCCTTTGCACTTTGTGGTCGATCGGGGCGGCAAGAAGGTCGACATCACGGCCACACCCGAGCTCAAGACCATCACCGATCGATTTGGCAACGAGATTCGCATGGGCCTGCTTGGGATCCAGCGGAAAGCCGCCCCCGAGGAGTGGACGCTGAAACGTCATGACCCCGTCACCGCCTTCGTCATGGCGCTGAAGGAGACCTATTTCGTAATCTCCCGGTCTCTCGGCTATCTCTTCGATGTGGTGACAGGGAGAGAATCGGCTGATCAGCTGGGCGGCCCGATCAGGATTGCACAGGTCTCAGGCCAGGTTGCCACAGCCGGCTTCCTCGCGCTTCTCAACCTCTGCGCGATTATTTCCGTCAGCATCGGACTGATCAACCTGTTCCCCATCCCCATGTTGGATGGAGGTCATCTTCTGTTCTATGGAATCGAGGCGCTCCGGGGACGCCCGCTCAGCGAAGGGACCCAGGAAGTTGGTTTCAGAATCGGGCTCGCTTTTGTCCTGATGCTGATGATCTTTGCAACCTGGAATGACTTGATTCATTTGAAGTTTCTGTGACAGTAGCGTCTCAGAATGAGATTCTCAGCGGGGGCCGAAGAGCCCCCGCTGTCATGACGGGGTAAGAACCAAAAATCGGCCACAAAACAATGGCCAGTTTCAGCCTTAAAGCCGGAGCGGCGGCGGGGATCGGCTCGAGGGGAAGACACCAGTAATGGTGCGGTGGACGTTTGCCAGAGGGCTGCTCGCGGCCCTCCTTGTGTTGAGTAGCGTCCCGCTCTCGCTGGGTCTCAGCGCGAGTTTCGGCGACTTGTCGGCGCATGCGCAAGGCGTCATCCAGGACATTCGCGTTGAGGGCAATAAGCGCGTCGAGCCGGAGACGGTCCGCTCCTACCTCACCTTCACCGCCGGCGACACTTACGACCCCGCTCAGGTCGACGAATCATTGAAGGCGCTGTTCGCCACCGGCCTGTTCCAGGACGTGCGCATCAGGCGCGAAGGGCCGACGGTCGTTATCATCGTGGTGGAAAACCCGATTGTGGCGCGCGTCGCCTTCGAAGGGAATCGTGAGGTCGAGGATAACACTCTCGCTTCCGAGGTCCAGCTTAAGTCTCGCTCAGTCTATACCCGCGCGCGCGTTCAAGCCGATGTGCAGCGCATTCTCGATGTCTATCGACGGCAGGGTTATTACGCCGCTGCAGTCAATCCCCAGATCATCAAGCTCGACAACAACCGCATCGATGTCGTGTTCGAAATCAATGAAGGGCCGACCACCAAGATCAGGGCCATTAACTTCATTGGCAACGAGGCATTCAGTGACTCGCAGTTGAGATTCGTGATCTCGACGACGCAGACTAATCTGCTCAGCTTCCTCAAGAGCACCAACATCTACGATCCGGACCGGCTCAGCCTCGACCGCGAGCTGTTGCGCCAGTTCTATCTGAAGAACGGCTATGCCGATGCACGCATCGTTTCCGCGACCGCCGATCTCGACCGCGACGGGCGGGGCTTCTTTATCACCTTCACCATCAGCGAGGGCCAGCGCTACCGCTTCGGCAATATCGACGTGGAAAGCGCACTGCCTTCACTCAATGTCGACGCCTTGCGGGGAGCGATCCTGACAAGAACGGGTCGCGTCTACAACGTCGAGAAGGTGGAGAAAACCGTCGAGGCGCTGACGATCGAAGTCTCACAGCAAGGCTATGCCTTCGGTCAGGTCAAGCCGCGCTTCGAGCGCGACGAGGCGAACCACATCATGGGCATCGTCTACGTCATCGAGGAAGGTCCACGCATCTACATCGAGCGCATCAACATCGTCGGTAACTTCCGCACTGAGGACAAAGTCATCCGGCGGGAGTTCCGTCTCGCCGAAGGCGATGCTTATAACCGGCTGCTGGTTGAGGCGGCGCGCAGGCGACTGCGCGCGCTCGGCTTCTTCAAGACGGTGGACATAGACACCGACCCCGGCAGTGCTCCCGACCGAGTCGTCCTCACCGTCAAGGTGCAGGAGCAGCCGACCGGCGAGCTCTCCTTCGGCGTCGGCTACTCCACCAGCGAAGGTGTGATCGGCGACATCAGCGTCACCGAACGCAACCTGATGGGTAAGGGCCAATATGTCCGCCTCGGGTTCTCCGGCAGTCTCGAGCGAGCCCAGGTCGATTTCAGCTTCACCGAGCCGCGCTTTCTCGACCGCAACCTCGCGGCGGGCTTCGACGCCTTCTATAAGACGGTGGACTTCCAGGATGTCGCCTCGTTCAGCGAGACCGACGCCGGCGGCGACGTCCGCCTTGGCTTCCCCATCGCCGACAACACCCAGCTCGGCCTGCGCTACAAATTCGAAAATGAAGATATTTACAACGTGAGCAACAACGCTTCGCTTGCGGTCAAGCAGGCGGAAGGGAGTGTCAACGTCTCAAGCGTTGGCTACACGGTCGCCTATGATACGCGGAACCTGCCGCAATCGCCATCGTCTGGCGTCTTCGCCTCGTTCTCGCAGGATCTCGCCGGCGTCGGCGGTGACGTGAACTATCTCCGCTCGGTCGTCGACGCACGCGGCTACTATCCCATCACCAACAAGATCACGCTGGTCGGCCGTGCCCAGGCGGGCGACATTCTTGGCTGGGGCGGCCAGGATGTCCGCTTGACCGATCTTTTCTTCAAGGGCGGCGAAACGGTGCGCGGTTTCCAGCGCGCAGGCTTCGGCCCACGTGATGCCTGCGAGAGCCCAACCACCGGGGAGAGGCTACCGCACAACACCTGCAGCCGGGATTCCCTTGGCGGCCAACTGTTCTGGGCGACTACCGCGGAAGTGCGATTCCCGTTCCCCTTTATTCCCGACAATCTCGGCATACAAGGTGCCGTGTTCGTCGACGCCGGCTCGCTTTGGGATCCGAGCCAGCTTGCGATTAACGCCGTCAATCAGGAGGGAAGCTTCATCTTCGACAGCTCCCAGGTTCGCTTGTCGACCGGCTTCAGCATTATTTGGCAGTCGCCGCTTGGTCCGTTGCGCGCCGATCTTGCGCAGGCCCTGCTTAAGGCCGATTTCGACCGGACCGAGCTGTTCCGCTTCGGGGCCTCAACGAACTTCTAAAGTAAGCGAATTCCGTTTATGGCTTCGCGTCACGCAGCATGACGCGGGGCGCCCCGCTAGGATTTTCATGGAACACCCGGGTTTCTTCGAGCGTAGCGGGCCGTTTCCCTTGCGCGCCGTCGCCGCAGCCGGTGAGGCGAGGATGGCCGCTGGGGCCGATCCAGAGCTCATGATCAAGGACGTCCGGCCCCTCGATAGCGCCGGACAAGGGGACATCTCCTTCCTCGACAACCGCAAATATCTTTCGAGCTTCTCCAAGACCGGGGCAAGCGCCTGCCTCGTGGCCCCCAAATTCCTGTCGCATGCGCCCGGAACGACAGCATGCCTCATCACGACGGAGCCTTACCGAGCTTTCGCCAGGGTTATGACGCTGTTCTACCCCGACGCGCTGAAGCCCAAGGCCGCGATTGACGATGCCCGATCGCGCCAGACCTCCACCATTCACCCGAGCGCCGTCATCGAGCCTGGCGCGATCGTCGAACCTGGCGCCGTGGTGGGGCCCGAGGCGCATATTGGCAGCGGCACAACCGTCGCTGCCGGCGCCGTGATCGGCTACCGCGTCTATATTGGCCGGGACTGTTATGTCGGACCGAACGCCTCGATCGCCCACGCCCTCGTTGGTAACCATGTCACCATCCACACTGGTGTGGCCATCGGCCAGGACGGCTTCGGCTTTGCCATGGGCCCAGGGGGGCACCTGAAATTGCCACAAATCGGCCGCGTGGTCATCCAGGACCACGTCGAAATCGGCGCCAACACCGCCATCGACCGGGGTGCCCTACGGGACACCACGATCGGGGAGGGCACGAAAATTGATAATCTCGTTCAGATCGGGCACAACGTGGTCATTGGAAGGCATTGCATCATCGTGGCTCAGACCGGTATCTCAGGGAGCGCCGAACTCGGCGATTTCGTGGCGCTGGGCGGCCAGGTTGGGGTCGTAGGCCACGTGAAGATCGGCTCTGGCGCACAGATCGCCGCGAGCAGTAATGTGCGCGGCGACGTTCCCCCTGGCGCGCGTTGGGGTGGTACCCCTGCCAAGCCGGTGCGCTTGTGGTTCAGGGAGTTGACGTTGTTACGCAAGCTTGCCGAGCGCAGAGATTTGAAGCTTGATCACGGCGACGGGGGCCAGGGTGAATAGCCGGACCTCGTCAGGGGAGCCAGAGCGGATGAACGAGAGCGGAGTAAAGGCCAAGCTGGGGAGGGCGGAGACCGTCGACATCCTCAAGCTCTTGCCGCATCGCTATCCGTTTCTCCTTGTCGACCGCATTACCGATATGGACGGAGACCGGTCCGCCATTGGCATCAAGAACGTGACCGCTAACGAGCCCTTCTTCCAGGGCCACTTCCCCGGCAATCCCGTGATGCCCGGCGTGCTTATCATCGAGGGCCTGGCGCAAACCGCGGGGGCGCTGTGCATGCGTCACCTCGAAAGTTTCAAGGAGCCACCACTGGTATATTTCATGGCGATCGACAAAGCGCGGTTCCGTAGGCCGGTGGTCCCGGGTGATACCCTTCACTATCATGTCCAGAAGATGCGCAACCGCGGTCGGGTCTGGCGGTTTCGTGGACAGGCGCATGTCGATGGCCAGCTTGTCGCCGAGGCCGAGGTTAGCGCCGTGATCGTAGACACGCCCGAGCAAGCATGACCAACATCCATGCGACTGCCCTGGTCGACCCAAGTGCACGGCTTGGGGCGAACGTGGAGATCGGTCCGTTTTGCGTGATCGGGCCGCATGTCGAGCTCGGCGACAACGTCATTGTCCATTCCCATGCGGTGATCACCAGCCGCACCACGCTCGGAGCCGAGTGCAAGGTATTTCCCTTCGCTTGCCTTGGCATGGCGCCGCAGGACGTCAAGTTCAAGGATGAGCCAAGCACCATCACGGTCGGTGCCAAGACCATCATTCGTGAGCACGTCACCATCCATCCAGGCACGGCGAGCGGCCATCTGAGCACCAAAGTGGGCTCCGGCTGCTTCTTGATGGTCGGCTCTCATATCGCCCATGACTGCGAGGTCGGCGACAACGTCACTCTCGTGAACAACGCGACACTCGCCGGCCATGTCTCAGTCGGCGACGGAGCAATTCTCGGGGGCCTCTCCGCCGTTCATCAATATGTGCGTATCGGCGCCTACGCCTTTGTCGGCGGCATGTCCGGAATCGGGGCCGATGTCATTCCCTTCGGCATGGCCATCGGCAACCGCGCCACCCTCTGTGGGCTTAATATCATCGGGCTCAAGCGCAGGGGCTTCGCGCGCGAGCAGATTCACGAGCTGCGCCAAGCCTACCGCATGCTGTTCTCGAACGAGGGCACGCTCATGGAGCGGCTCGAGGACGTGGAGAGCATGTTCGGAACAAATCCGCTGGCACGGCAGGTCATCGATTTCATCAAGACCGAATCGGAACGCTCGTTCACTGTGCCAAACAATGCCGCGACGCCGAGCAGATGATGACGGCCGAGGGGGTGACGTGCGTCAAAAGGAAGAGGTCAGAGGCCCGCTCGGGATCATAGCGGGGAAAGGACCACTCCCATGCATCGTGGCCGAGGCGGCGGTCGCGCGCGGGTTCCCGCTTCATATCGTCGGTATCCGCGGGGAGGCGAGCCAGGCCATCGAGCGCTTTCCGCACACCTGGATCAAATGGGGCGAGGTCAACAAGCTTTTCGGTGCGCTTGAGAACAACGGCTGCCGCGATCTCGTCATTATCGGCGGCGTGAGCCGGCCTGATCTTTCCAACCTCAAGTTCGATCTCGGCGCCATCAAGAACCTGCCCTTCATCTTGAGCCTTGGGAAGGGGGGTGACGACAGCGTGCTCTCTCGGATCGTCAACTATTTGGAGCACAAGGGCTACCGCGTGCATGGCGCAGAAGATGTGGCGCCAGAGCTTCTCGCCGGCGAAGGAGTTCTCAGTCGGAGGATGCCGTCGGCAGAGGACAGAAGCGATATCAAACTGGGCTTCCAAGTCGTAAGCGCGCTGGGGCATCTCGACATCGGCCAAGCCGCAGTGGTGGCCAAGGGCCGCGTGCTCGCCGTAGAAGCGGCCGAGGGCACCGACGCTATGCTCACCCGCTGCGCCGAGCTTCGCCAATCGGGACGCGTGCGCCAGCACGGCCAGGCCGGCGTGCTCGTCAAGGCGCCTAAGCCGGGGCAGGAGGAACGAATCGACCTGCCGACCATCGGCACCGAGACGGTGAGGCAGGCGGCGGCAGCCGGTCTTGCCGGCATTGCCGTTGCGGCACGGCAAGTGCTGGTTGCTGACGGCGCGGCGACGATCGACGCCGCCGATAAGCTCGGACTGTTCCTCCTCGGCGAACCTCTCGGAGGGAGGACGTCCGACGACTAGGGCCCGCGCGACCCTAACGCCCGCGATGCGCCACGTTGGAGTGGCGACAGTCACCCGGAGAGGGAGCACAACCACCGAGCAAGGCTTGGTTGTATCCCCTTGAAAAGGACACCCCTGGGAGCCCACCTCACGCGCGGGCGGCCCCTAGACGGGATAAACGGCCGCGCGATGAGCCGATTTCCCAGCAATTTGGCGGGGATCAAGACTAAACGCCGTGTTTAGGACGGATCGCGGTCGGGGCCTCAGATCCGCTCATGGGCTGCCCAATGCGCAAGAATGGACGTCCAGAGCTGACTGAAGTCGTCGAGGATATCTACGATACGGCGCTCGATTCCGCGCGATGGAAGGACACCATCGGGACGATCGCCGCATTCGTTGGCGGTCAGGCCGGCGGGCTCGCCGTCAAGGACTGTCAAAGCAAGAACCTCAATGTCTTCTATGACGTGGGCTTCGACCCGGAATGTATCGAGGTCTATCTTGAGACCTATTCGAGATTCGATCCCCTCGCTATGGCGCCGTTATTCGATATGCGCCGGGTCGCGAACGTTCCCGATCTCATGCCGTACGACGAGTATCTGAAAGGACGCTTTTACCGGGAATGGGCAAAGCCGCAGGGCTGGCTCGACTCCGCAAACGCAATCATCGAAAGAGCCGGGACGAGCAGCACGCTTCTCCGTATTGTCACCAGCAAGAAAACGGGCCTGGTCAATGACAACATGCGCGGGCGCTTGGCTCAGGTCGTGCCGCATGTCCGCCGGGCGACGCTGGTCGGAAAGTCGATCGACCTCAAACACGCCGAAGCGGCGATGCTCGCCGAAACCCTGGACGGACTAAGCGCCGGCATATTCCTCGTCGATGCGAAGGGCCGAGTCGTCCACATGAACAACGCGGCGCGCGAAATTCTCGAAGCGGACGATTTCTTGCGTTCGATTGGTGGCCGCCTCGTAGCGCGCGATGCCGAGATCAATCAGACCTTGCGGGATGTATTCGCCGTCGCCGGCGACGGTGACGCTGCACTTGGCGTCAAAGGTATTGCTTTGACGCTGACCGGGCGTGATGGCGAGCGTTACGCCGCACATGTGCTCACTCTGCGTTCCGGCGAACGTCGTCGCGTCGGCATCACTTATGCGGCTGTGGCAGCAATGTTCGTGCGTAAGACGTCGCTGCAAGCGCCTTCAACTGCCGAAGCCATCGGCCGGACTTACCGGCTGACCCGCGCGGAGCTTCGCGTCTTGCTGGCCGTGGTCGAGGTGGAGAACTTGTCGGAGGCGGCGGAGTTCTCGGCATCGCCGACACGACCGTCAAGTTCCATCTCGGCAACATCTATGCGAAGACCGGAGCCAATCGTGTGACCGGGCTCATCAAGCTGATGGCAGGGCTCTCCAACCCGCTTCTCGACTAAATCCGTCCCGCCAAACGAGAACCGCGACGCGCTCGAGCACGTAGCGCGCGCGGTGCCGCGCACTCCCACCCATTTTGGCGCGTGCATTTCCCCTCCCGAGGGAGGGGGACCCAGCCTTTTCGCATCGATATATGCGCCCGCGACGATGAAACCCACTCGCAGGCCTGCCTGCGGCAAATCGAAAAGGTGACGCATGACGAGTTCCAATCCCCCGAATTTTTCCCGTCAGATCTTTTTGCTGGCGGCCAGCATTTTCTTGCTCGCGGCTCCGCAAGGCGCCCTTGCCAAGCATAGACACCATTCCGACGGGAACAAGGATGAGAACGCCGAGAAGGACATGATCTCGGACAAACACAAGGGCAAGCATAAGCACGACGCCGAGTCCGCCGAGAAGTCGAAGGATACGGACCACGACAAGACTGCCAACGGCGGCACCTCCACAGCAACCCCGCCGTCGCCCGCGCCACTACCCCACCCGGGCACGGTCACCGGGAGCAACGCGCCCGGCAACGGCGGCGTCATGAGCGGAGCATTCGGCACCATCGCCGGCGCCTTCAAGCCCGGGACTGCGGGCCCGAATTCCTCGACCTCGACCCAGCAATCCGGCAGCGGTGTGCTTGGCAGTGCAGCCAGCACCATCGCGGACGCCCTCAAGCCCAAGACTGCGGGGCCGAATACCTCGACCCAGCACTAGCGATCTGAAACCGCCGGGATGACCGCGGACGCGTCATGGCCGGGTTCGCCCCAGCCATGACGACGGTCTCTCGACCTCCCGACGCCGCGCCAAGCGATGTGGACGCCCGGTCATCCCGACCAACCACCAACCAGCTCAAAGGCATTTTCGCAATCCCGCGATTGCCAACCGAAGAGGAGTAAATCATGGATCTTTATGTCATTCGCCGCCCAAGCGCCTGGGCCAATGCACAAGAGCTTGAAGCCGCCGGCGCCAAGTCTGCCAGAATCGGCAACGACGAGATGTCCGACCGCGTGCGCTGGATCCGCAGCTACGTGGTCAAGGAGCCCGACGGAAGGCTCGGGACGGTCTGCATCTACCTGGCGCGGGATCCTGAATCGATCCGCGCGCACGCGCGGCGCATCGGCATGCCCGGCGAGGAGATCTTCCCGGTCCTCAAGTCCATCGTCGTTCGCGAAGACCTGGCCGCGGCAACCGCAGCCGCCTGACGTCTTGGTCAGCCGCCGGCTGAATCCGCTGACGGGGCTGCAACGCTCCGTCAGCGCGCGTCCATCGGCACGTAGGTGCGCTCGGTGGCGCCCGTGTAAAGCTGGCGTGGCCTGCCGATGCGCTGCGATGGATCCTCGATCATCTCCTTCCACTGTGCGATCCAGCCCACGGTGCGGGCGATAGCAAACAGCACAGTGAACATGTCGGTCGGGAAGCCGAGCGCCTTCAGCGTGATGCCCGAATAGAAATCGATATTCGGATAGAGCTTCTTCTGAATGAAATAGTCGTCCGACAGTGCGATGCGCTCGAGCTCGAGCGCGACCTTCAAGATCGGGTCGTCGCCGTGACCGACCGCATCGAGCACCTCGTGGCAGGTCTTCTGCATGATCTTGGCCCGCGGGTCGTAATTCTTGTAGACGCGATGGCCGAAGCCCATGAGGCGGAAGGAGTCGTTCTTGTCCTTGGCGCGCTTGATGAATTCCGGGATGCGGTCGACCGTGCCGATCTCCTGCAGCATCTGCAGCGCCGCCTCGTTGGCGCCGCCATGGGCTGGGCCCCAGAGACAAGCAATGCCGGCGGAGATACAGGCGAAGGGATTGGCGCCCGACGACCCGGCGAGCCTCACCGTGGAGGTCGAGGCGTTCTGCTCGTGGTCGGCGTGCAGGATAAAGATGCGCCGCATCGCGCGGGCGAGGATGGGATTGACATTGTACTCCTCGCACGGGACGGCGAAGCACATATGCAGGAAGTTCGCCGAGTATTCGAGCGAGTTCTTGGGATAGATAAAAGGCTGGCCGATCGAATATTTGTAGGCCATCGCCGCGATGGTCGGCATCTTGGCGACCATGCGGATCGAGGCCATCTCGCGCTGCTCGGGATCCTTGATGTCGATCGAGTCGTGATAGAACGCCGACAGCGCGCCGACCACACCGACCATGACGGCCATCGGATGGGCGTCGCGACGGAAGCCCGTGTAGAAGCGGGTCATCTGCTCATGCACCATCGTGTGCATGGTGATGCGGTGTTTGAAGTCCTTGTACTGCGCCTCGGTCGGCAGCTCGCCATAGAGCAAGAGATAAGCCGTCTCCAGGAACGTGCCGTGCTCGGCAAGCTGATCGATCGGATAGCCGCGATAGAGCAGCACGCCCTTGTCGCCGTCGATGAAAGTGATTTTCGACTCACAGCTTGCGGTCGAGGTGAAGCCGGGGTCGTAAGTGAAGCAGCCCGTATCCTGGTAGAAACTGTTGATGTCGATCACGTCGGGCCCCATCGTGCCCTTCTTGATCGGCAAGTCATATCTGGCGCCATCGATCAAGACGGATGCCTCGCCCGCGCCCGACATCGGGAGGTTTTCTGCGACGCTCATCAAAAGGCTCCTATGACCATCCTGTGGGATGCGGTTCGCCGGGCCAACCCAGCGCCATCAGCGGCAAATCATGCTCCAGCGAACGCGCTTTTTTTGCACTGCCGCATATTCGCGCCAATTCTTCCGCGGTGCAACAAGTGTGCATGCTCAAATGTTAAGCAGACTTTATTGCGACTGTTTGATCACGTAAGCGTGCAAGCGACTCCTCGCGGCCGAGCACCTCAAGGACATCGAAGATGCCCGGCGAGGTCGACTTCCCCGTAAGTGCGGCGCGGAGCGGCTGCGCCACCTTCCCCAGCTTCCGCCCCGTCTCATCGGCGAAGCTCCGCACTGAGGCTTCGATCGCCTTCATGGTCCAGGATTCGACCGCTTCCAGTCTCGGCACGAGCTGCGCAATCGTGTCGCGTCCCGGCCCATCGAGCAGCTTTGCGGCCTGCTCGTCGAGCGCGAGCGGACGCTTAGCGAAGAGATAGGCGGCGCTGTCGAGAAGCTCGCGAAGAGTCTTGGCACGGTCCTTGAGCCCCGGCATGGCGCGCTCGAGCTTCTGCCACCCCTCGGGGCCAATCCGCGCCGCGAGAGCCGCACCATCGGGAAGCTCAGGTACCAGCGCCTTGAGGCGGTCCACGATCTCTGCGTCTGGCGTCTCGCGGAGATAGTGCCCATTCAGATTCTCGAGCTTGACGAAGTCGAAGCGCGCTGCAGAGCGGCCGATCGCGTCGAGATCGAACCACTCGATCATCTCATCGGTCGACATGATCTCATGATCGCCGTGGCTCCAGCCGAGCCTCACCAGGTAGTTGCGCAATGCTGTAGGCAAATAGCCCATGGCACGATAGGCATCGACGCCGAGCGCGCCATGGCGCTTGGAGAGCTTGGCGCCGTCGGGGCCATGGATCAGCGGCACGTGCGCAAAGACCGGCGTGTCCCAGCCGAGCGCCTTGTAGATCTGGCTCTGCCGCGCGGCATTGGTGAGGTGGTCGTCGCCGCGGATGAT
>JBLMXO010000015.1:0-2602 GCA_050257815.1 Actinomycetota bacterium | reverse complement strand
CTGATGATCCGGCCGCAGCAGAAGCGGCTCAAGGATCATCAGGCGATGGTTGCTGCTCTCCGCCGCGGAGACACGATCGTCACCTCCGGCGGCATCATCGGCAAGGTCGCCAAGGTCGACGAGAACGAGCTGCAGGTCGAGATCGCCGAGGGCGTGAAGATCAAGGTCTTGCGCTCGACCATCTCCGAGGTCCGCGGCAAAGGCGAGGGAGCCAGCACTTCCACCAAGGCTAAGGATAAAGAAAAGGACAAGGCCGCGTCGGAATGAAGCGCCCGATTTGCCAAGACTTGAACCATTAGGCTGACTGGAGTTTCTAGGCTTCATGTTGCATTTCCAAAAATGGAAGCTGATCCTGGTGTTCGGCGTCGTCCTCGCCGGCGTCCTCTTCGCGCTTCCCAATCTGTTCCCAGCCGCCACCATGGAGCGCATGCCTGCGTGGCTGCCGCACAAGCAGGTCAATCTCGGCCTCGATCTGCAAGGCGGCGCCCATCTTCTCTACCAAATCGACGAGAAGGAGATGGTCGGCGACTGGCTCAACTCCATTCGCGGCGACGTGCGCGAGACGCTCCGGCGCGCGCATATCGGCTACACCGATCTTGCTGAAGACGTTAATGCCAGGCACGTCTCGGTGAAGATTCGCGAGGGGACCGATGTCGACAAGGCTTATGACGAGCTGCGCAAGCTCGCCCAGCCGATCGGCGGCAACGTGTTCTCTGGCTTCGCCGGCTATGACATCGATGTGGAGAAACAAGGGACCGACGGCATCACGCTCACGATCACCGATGTGGGCATGACCCATCGCATGACCTCTGCCATCCAGGCCTCGATCGAGACGATCAGGCGGCGCGTCGATGCCTTCGGCACCACCGAGCCCAGCATCCAGCGCGAGGGCCGCGACCGCGTTCTCGTGCAGGTGCCGGGCATTTCGGACGTGGAGCGGCTCAAGACCTTGATCGGCAAGACCGGCAAGCTCGAGTTCAAGCTGGTCGATCCGTCGGTCAATGCGGTGCAGGTGGCCGAGTCGAAGCAGGTGCCGCCCGGCGATGAGCTCGTCTATGGCAACCCTCCGAGCAACGCGCCACCGGGTTCCCCGCAGATTCCCTACGTGCTCAAGAGCCAAGTGTTGGTGAGCGGCGAGAGCCTCGTCGATGCCCAGGCCGCCTTCGATCAGAGGACCGGCGAGCCGGTGGTGACTTTCCGCTTCGATGCTGCCGGCGCCAAGCGTTTTGCTCTGGTGACGCAAGAGAATGTCGGCCTGCCTTTCGCCATCGTGCTCGACAACAAAGTCATCTCGGCGCCAGTGATCCGCGAGCCTATTCTGGGTGGAACCGGCCAGATCAGCGGCAGTTTCACCGTGGCTGAGGCGAACGACCTCGCCGTTCTGCTCCGATCAGGTGCACTCCCGGCCAAGCTCACCGTCATCGAGGAGCGCACCGTGGGCGCGAGCCTCGGTGCCGACTCGATCGCTGCCGGCAAGAAGGCAGCGCTGATGGGATTGGCGCTGGTCATGGTCTTTATGTTGCTGGGCTATGGCCTGTTTGGACTGTTCGCCGATCTCGCGCTCTTGATCAACATCGTGCTGATCTTCGCCGTGCTGTCTCTGCTCGGAGCCACGTTGACGCTTCCAGGCATCGCCGGCATCGTCCTCACCATTGGTATTGCGGTGGACGCCAACGTGCTCATCAATGAGCGCATTCGCGAGGAGATACGCGCCGGCAAATCGCCCTTCGCGGCGGTCGATGCAGGCTACTCGCGGGCGCTGGTTACCATTGTCGACTCTAACGTGACTACGCTGATCGCCGTCTTGGTTCTGTTCTGGTTGGGCTCCGGCCCCGTGCGCGGCTTTGCCGTAACCCTCACCATAGGCGTCATCGCCTCGATGTTCACGGCCGTGACCGTCACCCGGCTCATGGTCGCCTATTGGCTGCGCTGGACGCGGCCGCAGCTGATACCGATTTAAGGACCGACCCTATGTTTCGCGGCTTCCATTTCATCCCGCCGGGAACCAAGATCGATTTCGTCGGCATGCGGGCGATCACGTGGATCGTCTCGGCGTTCTTGACCTTGGCTCCGGTGATTCTCGTCGCCACCATCGGCCTCAATATGGGTATCGATTTTCAGGGCGGCACGCTGATCGAGATCAAGACCAAGGAAAGCCCTGCCAGCCTTAGCGACATTCGCGGCAAGCTCAGCGGCTTGGGCCTCGGCGAGGTTCAAATCCAGCAATTCGGCGCGCCTGACGCAGTCCTCATTCGCATCGCTGCTCAGCCGACCGAACAGGAACAGCAGGCATCGATCGCCAAAGTGAAGCAGGCACTTGGCGATACCGTCGAATATCGCCGCGTCGAGATTGTCGGGCCAACCATTTCCGGCGAATTGGTCGCGAGCGGAACCATCGCCGTGGTGGTCGCCCTGGTCGGCATCCTGATCTATGTGTGGTTCCGCTTCGAATGGCAGTTTGCCGTCGCCGCTGTTGCCTCATTGATCCATGACGTGACCGGCACGATCGGGCTTTATTCGTTATTCCAGCTCGAGTTCAACGTCTCGAGCATCGCGGCGCTCCTGACCATTATCGGTTATTCGCTCAACGACAAGGTCGTGA
>JBLMXO010000014.1:0-4541 GCA_050257815.1 Actinomycetota bacterium | reverse complement strand
TGCACCGATTTCCGCAAGCCCGGCAGTAAGGACGAATATTACGACATCGATTTCTGGGTGAACCAGAAGACCGGCAAGCTCGAGGTCGATAACGTGAAGATGCACAAGATCCCGGTGCAGGAGGACGGCATCTGGACGCAGAAGCCGCTCTACACATTCGAGGGCATGGATTTCGACATCACCGATTGACCTTTGGTGGTTAACCGAGCCACGGCAAAATGCCGCAGCAGACCATGCCCGCTTTGGCACGAGCGCGTTTATGGACTATGAGAGGTGCCGGGGCATAAGCCTTTGAGACGGCTATCGTAACGGGGGTAATCTTAAGGGCTTTGGTGGGGCTTTCCGACGCAGTTTTCGATGACAAACTCGGGCGCGCGAAGCAATATGCGCTCGGCCTTTTTGCGGCTGCCTACGGAAGGCGTTTCGCCGACCTCAATTCCGACAGGTTCGAACCAAAACGGCAATCAGGGTAAGGAAACAGAGCTGTGCGCAAATTCATCATTGGAGTATTGGCTATCGCCTTCGTCGGGGCCTTGAGCGCAGGTGCGTGGCGCGCCGCCGCAGAGGACGAGAAGAAAACAGAGGACAAGGGCTCGGCCGAGGTTGAGTGCTGCAAAGCGGGCGACGAGACGCCGCCGACCGAGCTCGTGGAGAAAGTTCCCCCGGGCGGATTGCACAGCCCTTATCAGGACTACGCCAAGCTCGCTAAGGATGACCCCGATCTCGTCAAGCAGTTCCGCCTGCCGGGATGCAACGAGTGCCATGGTGGCACCGGCGGCGGTGGTTTCTGCCCGGCCTTGACGCAAGGCGTCTGGTTCTGGGGCAACACCGACGACGTTCTGTTCAGGCTGGCGACTCTCGGCTCCGCCGAGCTCGAGAAGCGCGGGTTCGTCCGCTACCAATATGGCAGCGTGCACGCACCGATGCCGCCTATGGGCATGACGATCAAGACCTCCGATCAGCTGTGGAAGATCATCGCCTTCATTCGTTCGATCAATCCTCCTGGTGCCAACCCGCCGGAGAAAGTGATCCCCGGGAAGATGGCCGACGAGAAGAAGTAGCCAATTTGGCGCGCGTTTCTGTGTGATGCGCATAGGCTTGGAGGCCCGCGACGCGATCTTGCGCCGTGGGCCTAAGTCTTTGGCATATTTGCCATTGCGAGCGGCTACCTTGGCCGCATTTGTGGGTTTCCCAGCGCCCTTTTCCATGGCAAAAACCCGCCGTGGAAGCTCATGGGCTTCGCAAGGTGCCTAAGGAGGAGCTCGCCGGCCTCATTCCGACAAGGTCAACTAGAACGGCAACTAGGGTAAGGAAACGAACTGTGCGCAAACTCACCACTTCACTTTTGGCTGTAGTGTTTATCGTAGGAATGGGCGCGTTCGCGTGGAAAGCCTGCGCCACCGATGAGCCGACAACGCCTTCGTCATCCGCCGAGACCCCTGCCGCGGCCGGCGATGCTGGCGCTGCCCCGGCAGGCGACACGGGCGCTGCTGCCGGCGGCGAATGCTGCAAGGCTGGCGACACCACGCCTCCGCTCGATCTCGTCAAGAACACGCCCAAGGGCGGTCTGCACAATCCCTATAACGGCAAATGGGACGACGTCGGCGAAGAGGGACACAAGAAGTTCCTCTCCCTTGGCTGCAATGGCTGTCACGGCGGCGGCGGCGGCGGCGGCATGTGCCCGCCGCTCACCAACGACACCTGGGTCTATGGTCCCGATGACGACACGCTGTTCCGCTTGGTGTCGCTCGGCAGCGACGAATTGAAGAAGCAGGGGTACACCCGCCACGGACAGGAGACGGTCGTTGGTCCGATGCCGCCCTTCGGAGGAATCGTCAAAACCTCCGACGATCTGTGGAAGGTCATCGCCTGGATCCGCACCGTGAATCCGAGTTCTCAGAGCAAGGTCGACAAGCCGGTGCAGTAGGCGAACGCCTTACGGCAATTTAATTTTCACGATGAGCCGCCAAGCTGGTCTTCAGCTTGGCGGCTTCTTATCTTTGCCAGAGGTGGCAGAAAAGGTTGCCATTGGTGGCAATGGATAGGAGCCAATCGCCTGATTTATCGGGAAAATCTGCCCGCTGAAGACCGGCAGCTCACTTGCCATATTGTGCAGTGCGCATTGCCATTCGGCGGCATCTCTGGAAGATAGGCCCCGCCCGCTGGCCGCGTAATCCCTGAGCACGGAAGCGTGCGCCGCCCCGTTCTCTCAATCCGCTCGTCGAAGCGTCAAGAAGCAAAGCACAGTCATATGGTGAGTTCGCAAGTCTCTGGCCCGGGGCGCGTCACCGCGGTCTTTGCCCTTCTAGTAACCCTTCTCATCGCCCAGCCGCTTTCCCAAGCGCTTGCCGAGAACGACCAACCCGCTTCCGCTGCGCAAGCGGCAACGCCGGCAGCTCCTGCTGCGGCTGCAACACCGGCGGAGACTCCGAGGCCGGCAGATGCAACGCCCAATCCCGGCGAGCCAGCAATCAAGGCCACGGTGCCGATCGTCTATCTCGGCAAGGAGTACGAGGAGCCGCTGCCGCTCTCCTACTCGGAGAAGCCGATCTTCGATAAAGGCATCCAAGGCGCGCGTCTCATCATCAAGGAAGCGAACCAGGCGGGCCGCTTCGTCGGCTACGCCTTTGAGCTCAAAGAGGCTCGCGTGCCGGCGAATGCCGACGTGGTGGCCAAGGCCAAGGAGATTCTCTCCAAAGGCGATGCCTTCATCATCGCCGTTCTCGAGCCCAAGGATCTACTTGCCGTCGCCGATCTCCCCGAGGCCAAGAACTCGATCATCATGAATATCCGCTCGAGCGCCGACAGCCTGCGCCAGGAGGATTGCCGCGCGAATGTCTTTCACGTCATTCCGAGCTATGCGATGCGCGCCGACGCGCTTGGCCAATATCTGATCTGGAAGAAATGGCCGCGCTGGTTCGTGATGCAGGGTAATACCCCGGCTGATCAGGATTACGTCGACATGATCAAACGCGCTGCCGCGCGCTTCGGCGGAAAGGTGGTGGCCGACAAGGTCTATGACCTGCCGCCCGGAGCCCGCAACACCGATTCAGGCTATCAGCAGGTGCAGGGCCAGATCCCCATGGAGACCGAGACCGCCCCCGATCACGACGTGGTGTGGGTGGTGAATTCCGATCAGGGCTTCGGCGATTATCTAATGTACCGCACCTATCTGCCCCGGCCGGTGGTCGGCACGCAGGGTCTGCAGGCAATCGCCTGGGACCCGTCTTATACCGAGTATGGCGCCATGCATCTGCAAGATGCCATCCCGAAGCTCGCCCACCGCGCGCCGACTGAGCGCGACTACACCGCCTGGCTCGGGGGTAGGGCGATGACCGACGGTATCATGCGCTCGGACAAGACCTCACCGCCCGAGGTCAAGGCCTATCTCCTTTCTGATCTGTTCCGGCTTGAGGGCTTCAAGGGGCAGGCCATGACTTTCCGTCCTTGGGATCAGCAGCTCAGGCAGCCCATCATCCTCGGCGGCGGCACGCGCGTGCCGGTCTCGGTGTCACCGCAGGAAGGCTTCCTCCACCCCGACTACATCACCGATAGCTTGGGCTTCGACCAGCCCGAGACCAAGTGCAAGCTTCACTGACAATGATCGAAGGTAAACCCATGACTCGCACGATGCTTGCCGCCTCCTGTGCCGCGGCGGCGCTTCTCCTGACCGGCCCTTGCTTCGCCACGACGATCTTCGTTTCCAACGAGAAGGACAACACGGTCACCGTGGTTGACGCCGACACGCTCCAAGTCATCGACACCATCAAGGTGTCGCGCCGTCCGCGTGGTGTGATGCTGAGCCCCGATTTCAAGGAACTCTTCGTGGCCGCCGGCGACGGCGATACCATGGACGTGATCGACACCAACACCTTGAAGAAGACGCGCGAGCTCGACTCTGGGCCCGACCCGGAGCTGATGGCCATCGATCCGGATGGCAAGATCATCTACATCGCCAATGAGGACGATAGCCTCGTCACCATCATGGACATCAAGAGCGGCGACGTGCTGGGCGAAGTTCCGGTCGGCGTCGAGCCCGAGGGCATGACCGTCAGCCCTGACAATAAATATACCGTCGCCACCTCCGAATCGACGAGCATGGCGCACGTCATCGACAACGAGAAGAAGAAGCTGATCGCCAACGTGCTGGTCGATAGCCGCCCGCGCGAGGCGAAGTTCACGCAAGACGGCAAGGAGCTGTGGGTCTCTTCCGAGGTCGGCGGCACGATCTCGATCATCGATCCGAAGACCTGGAAGGTGGTCAAGAAGATCACCTTCGAGGTTCCCGGCGTGCGCCCTGAGCAGCTTCAGCCCGTAGGCATCGACTTCACCAAGGACGGCAAATCAGCCTTCGTGGCACTCGGTCCCTCGAACCGTGTTGCCGTCATCGATGTCGCGAGCAAAGAGGTCAAGAACTACATTCTGGTCGGTCAGCGTCCCTGGCACGGCGAGATGGGACCCGACGGCAAGAAATATTATGTCGCCAACGGCCTCACCAACGATCTCACCGTGATCGATGTCGAGTCTGAGAAGGCCGAGAA
>JBLMXO010000013.1:0-9251 GCA_050257815.1 Actinomycetota bacterium | reverse complement strand
TTGATGCGCTCGTCGGCTAGCAGCCAGCGAACGATCTGTTTGGCGTCGACGTCGACGGTAACGGGTTCCACCCTCGCGCTCCTTCTGGCTCACGGAATCACTTCGAGCTCATTCACCACATCGTCGACGCCGAACACGTACCAAGTGTCCCATTCGGCAGCGTCGCGCGCCTCTTGTGAGCACACTGCCCCGGTCAACCTCACGGTCCGGTGACGCACACCAACGCGCACCTGGCTTGCGTCCACGAACGGATCCTTGTCGAGCGCGATCCTAACGGCTTCCTCGATCCTGATCGGCGCATCCTCCTCTGGCGGGTCGACGGCGATGCCGTTGATGACGTCGCGTGCACCTGGCACCCACCAGGCGAGCACGCCGGCGAGCCGCTTTGAGGCGAGGCTCGGCACGCGTCCGTTGAGAACGATGACGCCGGCCTTGGCCTCGGTCTCAATCACGCCGCGCGCCGTCTCGAAAGCGTCGCGCACCGGCTTGAGCTTACCGCCTTCGCGCTCCTTCAGTTGAAGCTTGTAGAACGACGGCTCGTCGTAATAGGCCTTACGCAAATGATCTAAGATGCCGTCGTCGCTCATCGCTTTGGCAGGCTTGACGCGGACGCGGTCGACGATCGCACTGACTCCCTTGGTCTGAGCCAGTCGCTCGAGCACAAGCCGCTTGATGGCGACATTATCGACCTCGGTCTCGATGGTCGCCGTGCCCTCAGGGTCGATGTCGAAATGCACCGGCTTGAAATGCGGACCGATGCGTTTCTCGCTGCGGATCGCGGCAAGCGCCTGGTCGCGCAAATTTCTGGGGTCGGCGTCCTGCGTCATCACGGCCTCTCAACGGCACGCAGCGTTCACTACCATCGTCCTAGAATAGATGCCCCCGGCGTGAATTTGATACCGGTCAATGACCTAGAGCCAAATTTGCGCTGGCCTACGGGCTCCCCCAAGAACACTTCAGCAAGGAGGCATTGAGATGGCTGAACCTGCTAGCAAACTTCCCACCAAGACGGAGAGAGAGACCGCCGTTGGAGCGGCCGGCGAGTGGCCGCCGCTTAGCAATCTCCGGCGCGAGATCGACCGCCTGTTCGAGGATTTCGGCTTCGGCGGTCGACGCCGCGCGGTTGGACGGACCTTGTTCGACCTCGAGCCGTTTTGGCGCGGCGAGATGTCCTTCACCAAGTCTCCGGCGGTTGATGTCGTCGAGAAGGACAAAGAATATGAGATCACGGCCGAGTTGCCCGGCCTCGACGAGAACAATGTCGAAGTGAAGTACGCCGACGGCTTCTTGACCATCAGGGGCGAGAAGCGCGAGGAGAAAGAGGAGAAGAAGAAGGACTATTATCTGTCGGAGCGTCGCTTCGGCACGTTCCAGCGCTCGTTCCAGGTGCCCGAGAGCGTCGATCCCGACAAGATCGTAGCCAGCTTCAAGAACGGCGTGCTCACGCTGAGCTTGCCGAAGTCGCAAGAGCCACATAAGCAAGAGAAGAGGATCGCCATCAAGAAGGTTTGAGCTGAAGGCCGGGCATAAGGAACGCAAAAATATCGAACTGACTTTTCTCGGCACGCGCGGCGAGATCAAGACGAGGTCTCGCCGCCACCGCCGCCACAGCGCGCTTCTCGTGCGCATTGGCCGCAACCGTATCATGATCGACTGCGGCAAGGACTGGCTGAAGGCGCATGCCAAGGTCGCGCCAACCGCGATCGTTCTCACCCATGCTCATGACGATCACGCCGCGGGGCTCGCATCGGGCGCGGCATGTCCGGTTTATGCCACCAAGGAGACCTGGGAGCGCATTGCCCGCTTTCCTATCGAGGACCGCCGCATCATCGCAGAGCGCGCTCCCTTCATGATCGGTGGGATGAGCTTCGAGGCGTTCAGGGTCGAGCATTCGTTGCGCGCGCCGGCCGTGGGTTATCGCGTCAGCGCGGGTGGACCGGCTTTCTTCTATGTCCCCGACCTTGCCGCTATCTGCCTGCAGCACGCGGCACTTGAAGGGATCGTTCTCTATATCGGCGATGGCGCCACGGTCACGCGCTCGATGGTTCGCCGCCGCGGTCACGTTCTGATCGGGCATGCTCCCATCGTCGCCCAGCTCGCCTGGTGCGAGCAGGAGGGCGTGAGAGAAGCGATCTTCACCCATTGCGGGAGCGCTATCGTGAAGAGCGACGCGCGCAAAATGGCGGCACGCGTTGCCGATCTCGGCGAGGCGCATGGCGTTGCGGCAAGCATCGCCTATGACGGGCTCACACTGACATTCCCTCCGCGGAGCAAATGAGTGACTGCGCCGATGGCCGTTCCCAGGAGGAGAGGAGCGATGCTCGCGGCGATGATAAGGATCCAGCCCTCGAGACTGGGTGCCTCAAGGCGGAGTGGACCTGCGAGCTGCGGCACATAGACGGCGAGCAAGAGGAGACCAGTGCAGACCGATGAGGCAATCCAGACATAGGGGTTGCGTGTCACGGCGTTGAGGAGCAGCCCCGACTTCCGTCCACGCATATTGAAAACGTGGAAGAGCTGCGCGAAAGCGAGCGTCAGGAACGAGACGGTGACGAGAGCATCTCCATGAAGCTCGAGCTCGTAATGTCCGATCAGAAGGCTCGCGAGCGTCGAAGCTGTGAGGATGGCACCATAGACGGCGATGAACCACCATTGAGCTTTGCCGAGAAGCGGCTCGCGGGGGTTACGCGGCGACTGGCGTAAGACATCATCCTCTCCCTCGCCGGTGGCGAGTGCGAAAGCGGGGAGCACGTCGGTGACGAGGTTGAGGAACAGGATTTGCAAGGGGAGGAGGGGGAGGGGGAGCCCCGTCACCACCGCGAGGGCTACGACCATCACCTCGCTGATGTTGCAGGAGAGGAGGTAGATCAGAAAGCGCCGGAGATTGCTGAAGATCACCCGGCCTTCGCGGATCGCCGCGACGATGCTGCCGAACGCATCGTCGCGGAGCACGATGTCGGCGGCCTCGCGCGCGACTTCGGTTCCGCGCAAGCCCATGGCGACGCCGATATCGGCCTTTTGCAGCGCTGGTGCGTCGTTGACGCCATCACCGGTCATAGCGACGACCTCGCCCGCCGATTGATAAAGCCTGACCAGCTCGAGTTTCTGTGCTGGAGTTACGCGGGCGAAGACCTGCGCGGCAAGCACACGGACGCGCTCGCGCTCGCCGAGCGCGGCAAGCGCCGTAAGCTCGCGCCCCTCGACGATGATCGAATCGCCTGGTGAGCTGAGGCCAAGCATCTCGGCGATGGTGCGCGCGGTCGAGGCATGATCGCCAGTGACCATGACCACCCTGATGCCGGCGCGCCGGCAGTCGGCGATCGCCTCTTTCACATCGATGCGGGGCGGATCGCGGAACCCGACCAGACCGAGGAAATTGAGGGATTCATAGGCGGGTGTGGTGCTGAGCGGGATCGTAGCCTCGGCAAGCGCAAGGACCCGCAAGCCTTCCTCGGCCAAGGCGACAGCGCGCCTCAACCATTCGTCGCGAGCCTCTCGGTCGAGAATAGCCCTCTCGGACCCAAGCGTCGCCGAGGCCTCGAGCACGGATTCAGGGGCCCCCTTTACCGCGACGAAGAGGGCGCCATCGCTCCGATGGGCCGTTGCCATCATCTTCGTCTCGGTGTCGAAGGCGATCTCGTTCTGCTTCGGTGAGGCTGCGAGCAGCGCTGGCCGGTCGAGACCTGCAATCCGGCCGAGGCGTTGCAGGGCAAGCTCCATCGGGTCTCCCATCCCGCCATCGCCCGAAGGCGCGAGCGTCGCGGTGCCGCACAGTACGCCCACCTCAAGAGCGCGCCGAAGTGAAGCATCGAGCGCCGCCTCGCTGCCGGCAGCGTTGAGGATCTTTCCTCGCGCATGATTGAGCCGATAGTCCCCCGAGGGCAGCCAGAGCCTCTCAGCCGTCATGCGGTTCTCGGTGAGCGTGCCGGTCTTGTCGGTGCAGATGACAGTGGTGGCGCCAAGCGTCTCGACCGCCGCGAGGCGTTCGACCACGACGTTACGCTTCGCCATGCGCCACATGCCACGCGCGAGCGCCATGGTGGCCACGATCGGCAGACCCTCGGGGATGGCGGCGACGGCTAGCGCGATCGCCGCCTCGATCATGAGCATGAGGTCGCGCCCTGACGCGAGTCCTGCGGCAGCGATGAGGGCAGTGATGATGAGAATGGCGATGACCAGTTGGCGCGTCAGCTCGGCGAGCTTCCGCTCGAGCGGAGACGTCTCGCTCTCAGCCTCGATGACGAGCCGAGTGGTGAGCCCGAGCTCGGTTGCCATGCCGGTTGCCACCACCACACCTTCGCAAGTGCCGCGCGTGATAGCGGTGCCCTTGTGCAGCATCGAGGTCCGCTCGGCGAGGATGGCGTCGGCCGGCACGGCTCTCATAGCCTTCTCGACGGGTAAGGATTCCCCGGTGAGCGTCGATTCATCGCAAGAGAGGTTGCGCGCCTCGATGAGGCGGATGTCGGCGGTGACGACGTCGCCGCTTTCGAGCAGCACGATGTCGCCGGGCACGACAAGCTCTGCCGCGATCGTCCTGAGCTTGCCATCCCGGCGCACGCGCGACGAGCGAGTGCCGAGCTTACGCAGGGCCTCCATGGAGCGTATGGCGCGGAGCTCGGTGAAGAAACCGATCAGAGTGTTGATGAGAAGCACGAGCAGGATGGCGATCGCTTCCTTCCACTCGCTGAAGGCTGCGGCGAGCGCCGCTGCCGCCGACAGTAGCCACACTACCGGGCTATTGAACTGATCTATGAGAATGGCAAGCGCCGTGCGTGGCGCATGAGCGAGAAGCGCATTCGGTCCATAGCGGGCAAGCCGAGAGGCCGCCTCGGACTCGCTCAGGCCAAGCGATGGGATCACCTCTTCGCGTCGCAGCACGACCTCTGGGAGAAGTGCGTAAGGCGGCGTCTCTTCTGCGCTTACGATCTCCTCCGATGTCACGAGCTCACCCCTGCTGCGGCCAACGGCATCTGCGAACGAGGGATAATGTGGCCAGCGTCCGCGGTCACGCGCTATCTGCCCTTAGGGCTCGATCCATCTTATATTCGGGGCCTTGCGAGGAACGGCTGCGGGCTTTCGCAGCGGGTGCCCCACGATGATCGGGGCGACGGGAAGGTAGGTTGAGGGAAGGCCGAGCGCGGCCTTGCCTTCTGGTGTGCAGAGCCAATGCTGGGCGAAGCCGATCCAGCACGTGCCGAGCCCGGCTTCATGCGCCGCCAACATGAAGTTCTGTGCGGCAAGCGCGCAATCCTCGACCGCCCAATCGGTCGGTTCGGCTGTCGCGATCACGACCAGCACGGGCGCATGATAGAAGATGTCGAACTTCGGGTCGTTCAGCATATCCCTGATATGATGGTCCGGCGCGGTCAGAGAGGCCTTGCGCATATAGGCCTTGGCCTTGTCGGAAATCTGGGCGAGCAAGTCGGGCCGCTTGACCACGATGAAGCACCACGGCTGCTGGTTGATGGCGCTCGGCGCCTGAACCGCGGCGTCGATCAGCTGGCGCAGCAGGGCGTCGTCGACCGGCTCGCGGGAATATTCGCGCACTGACCGCCGGCCTTTGATGGCTTGCAAAAGCTCCATTGTTCGCGACCAGGCTCCATCTCGAGATGGCGCAAAGGTTTGAGTTGCTTTGCACCACGATCCCGCTCTGGTGCTCTGCCCGCGTTGAGCCAGATCAAGGAGTGGGAGCTGGAGGCTCGCCTTGCGAAGGGGCCTCGGGTGCCGGCGGTTCGCCGGACGGCGCAGGCGGGGGCGGGGGAGCCGCGGCGATCGTCGTGATGCTCCAATCGACCAATTCCTTGAGCAACTTGCCCAAGGCATCGTTGAAGGCATTCACATAGGCTTTGGCATCTCTACCCGAAGCCGGCGCAGTGCCGGTGAACTCTCGCGCTTCGAGGATCTTGCCGTCCTGATCGAGCACCTTGGCCACGAAGTCGATGTCGGCCTGTGTCTCACCGGAGGTCGAGACGTGGAAGCGCCGAATGTCGAGCAGGAGCTGAAAATTGCCGGTCACGTTCTCGCGCGTGCGCGTCACCTCCTTGGAATAGCCCGCATTCTCGAAGCTCTGGATCACCTTCGCCTGGAACAGAACCGGGAGGTTGTCGCCCCAACGCGCATTGTCGAGCGGCACGCTTTCTCCGCTCGCCGGCTGCAACAGAATCTTGTCGGTGTTGAAGCCCATCAGCGTCGTAGGCTCCGGCACCACCAGCAGCCAATTGGGCGCTTCTGCGGGCGGAGGCGGGAAGCCGGTTGCGGCGACGAGATCAAACGTCGGAACTTCTGCCGGGTTCGTTCCCCCTCCGGTCATGCGTTCGAGCCCGGCGAGGATGCCATCGACCTTGTCGGAGTTGCGCGCAAGCGCGCCGGAGAATCTGTCGATGTTGTCGATGGCACTGTGTAAAGATTTGGAGTTCTCCGAAAGGATCTGGTCGACGTGCTGGAAGGTGTCACGCGCTGCCGCCGTCCAATCCTGGCTCGCGAACGGCGGCGCAACCAGGGTCGGCGGACCGCCACCCTCCGGAGCGGCTAGCGTAGCATCCGGGCTGCCGCCTCTTAGTGTCACCGCGGCGCCGCCGGTCAATCCTTGGGTCTCAAGCCCGACCTGCGTGTCGCTCCGAATCGGCGTGCCGTGCTCGACGCCGATGGTTGCGATCACCTGATCGGGGGCGTCGGCGCTGAGCGCGAGTTGGATGACCTCGCCGACGCGAATGCCGTTGAACAGCACGGCGGAGCCGATCAACAGGCCGGAGACCGAGCCCTGGAAGCGAATCTGGTAGGTGTCGCGCTGGGCGAACCCCCCTTTGTTCTCGAGCCAATAGACGAAGCCGAAGCTCGCGATGATCACGGCGAGCATGAATAGTCCGATCAGGGCGTAGCGGGCACGGGTTTCCATCGCTCTAGGTTCCTTTGTGTCACGCGCTCATGCGCCGGCCGGCCAGCATGCCGCCGCGCTTTCCTTGGAAATAGGTCTTCACCCAGGGGTGCTCACATTCGAGCATGACGTCCATGGGCCCCTCGGCAACCACCTTGCCGTCGGCAAGTGCGGCGACGCGGTCGCAGGCCGTGTACAGGCTCTCGAGGTCGTGCGTCACCATGAATACCGTGATCTCCAAGGTCTGTTGCAGCGTGCGGATCAGCTCGTCGAAGTCGCCCGCCGAGATCGGATCGAGGCCTGACGTAGGCTCGTCGAGGAACACGATCTCGGGATCGAGCGCGAGTGCTCTGGCAAGCGCCACGCGCTTGGTCATGCCCCCCGACAGTTCGGCCGGCAGCTTGTCGCCGTCGGCGCGGGTGAGCCCGACCATCTCAAGCTTGGCGAGCGCCATCTCGTCCATCAGCCGTTGAGAGATTTCCAAATTCTCGCGCATGGGGAATTGCACGTTCTCGCGCACGGTCAGCGAGGAGAAGAGCGCACCCTGCTGGAACAGGATGCCCCAGCGGCGCTCGAGCGCCCGGCGCTCGGCTTCATTGGCTTTTTCGATGTCGACGCCCAGCACTTCGACGCTGCCATGGCGTCTCGGCAGGAGACCGATGATGGTCCTGAGCAGCACCGACTTGCCCGCGCCGGAGGCTCCAACCACGCCGAGGATCTCACCGGCGCGCACGTCGAGATTAAGATGATCGAGCACGGTTTGCGCGCCGAAGCCGACGACGAGGTCACGCACCTTGATGACGGGCTCTTGCGCCATTCCGCTCACATTCCGATCGAGGCGAAGAAGATGGCGAACAGGCCGTCGAGCACGATGACGAGGAAGATCGATTCGACCACCGAGGCCGTGGTCTTGAGCCCGAGCGATTCGGCGCTGCCCTTCACCTGAAGGCCCTCGGCGCAGGCCACGATCCCGATCACCAGGCCCATGAAGGGCGCCTTCAGCATCCCGACCTTGAAATGAGTGAGCGAGATCGCTTCGATCAGGCGCGACATGTAGATCTCGGGACTCATGCCGCCGTAGAGCATGGCTACGAGGCCGCCGCCGAACAGCGCCGCCATCGAGCCGAGAAACGTCAGTACCGGGAGCGCGATGATCAGCACGAGGATGCGAGGCAGGATGAGCACCTCGACAGGATCAAACCCCATGGTGCGGAGCGCATCGATCTCCTCGCGCATCTTCATCGAGCCGAGCTCGGCAGTGTAGGAGCTGCCGGAGCGGCCGGCGACCATGATGGCGACGATCAGGACGCCGATCTCGCGCAGGACGAGGATGCCGACGAGGTCGACCGAGTAAAGCTCGGCGCCGAATTTGCGGAAATGGAAGATGCCCTGCTGGGAGATGATCCCGCCGATCAAGAAGGTGATAAGGAGGATGATGGGGACCGCCTGCCAGACAACGCGGTCGAGCTGATTGACCGTCGAGGTAAGTCTGAACTCGCTAGGATGCATCACGACGCGCGCCGCCGCGATGCCGACTGCTCCCAGCATGTCGGCGAACAGCATCAGATCCTCAGCGAGCGCCGCGCTGCCGCGGCCCACTGACGCTAAGGCGCCGACAATCGGGTTCTCTTTCCTCGGCTCGACTTCCGGCGCGCGGTTGACGCCGTGCATCTCGGCAAGCAGGCCACGGTCATGCGCGGGCAAGCCGTGAACGACCGCCTCTCGCCCGGCCAATTGCCCTTCGCGGGTGAGACGCTCGAGCAGCCAGGCGCCGAACGTGTCGAACTCGCGCACGCCCGCCATATCGATCGAGATATCCTTGGCCTTGGCGACCTCGCTGGAGACGCCGTCGATCAAGGTCTCGAGCTCCCCGGCATGCGGCGCAGTCCAGGAGCCGAAGGCCGCGAGTTCCAGGCGCTCTCCCTTCAACTCGCTCCTCAGCAAGATTTCGCCCATGGCAACGCTCCTTCCTGCCCGTCCCGAGCCGAGTTCCAGAGAACGCTTTCAGGCGATGAGACTAGCTCCGCGACAGCTCGATCGACACGCTTTTCAGGGCGACTCCCTGCGTCGTGATCGAGACGCTTTGGCGCGAGGACGTGTAGGAGACGAGCATGGTGCCGCTCACGCCTCCGCTGATGGAGAGGGAGATCCTGCCGTTACTGACACTGCCGGAAGCATTCCCAGAGGCATTGTAGGTGCGCTCCTCCCAAGTCCCATTGAGGCGGCCGCCGCTGTCGCTCAGCACGCTCCTGATCTCCACGTTGGAGCTTTCGCTCTGACAGAGAATCGCCATGCGCAACTGGGCGCCGCCTCCGGTGTAGTAGGCGTTGCATTTGAGGCGTTCCCTACGCCCCTGATCGAGCACGATCTGGCCGCT
>JBLMXO010000012.1:0-4290 GCA_050257815.1 Actinomycetota bacterium | reverse complement strand
GGGTGACGAGATGCTGCGCGAAGGCGACCGTGCGCGCATCGCCGGTCCTGTCGGCGAGCACCTTCCACACACCGGTGACGACGATATTGCCGAGAAATACCACGACGCCAAAGATGTGCACGACCTTGAAGGCGAGATAGGTCATCTTTGCGGCCTCTCAGCCTAGAATACCGCAAAAGCCTTAGGCACTCACGACAAGATGGCGTCCGGTCATGGTTCCATGGGTTGAGCGGCAACCGTAAAGCCATCGGGCTCTCCGCTTCCAACAGTTTGCCGGTGGGGGACCTCAGGGTTCCAGCCCATCACCACAAGCAGAACGAAAAAGCCGAGGACGTAGCCAAGGGCTACCGGCCATCCCTCTTTCAGCCAGCGGCCCGTTGATCTTGCTTCCGTCATCAGACCCGCGACCGCAACGCCGGCCGAAGAACCGAACCAGATCATGGAGCCGCCGAAGCCGACGGCATAGGCGAGGAAACCCCAATCATAGTTGCCCTGGTTTATGGCGAGCGCGGTCAGCGGAATATTGTCGAACACGGCCGAGACGAAGCCCAATCCAAGTGTGGTTTCCCAGCTCGCCGGCGGCAGAGATTTGACCGGCATCATCGACGCAGCGGAGACGAGAGAGATCAGGAAGAGCGCGCTGCGTGCGGTGTGGGGAAGGATAGACCAATCCGGCCGCGCGATTGGCGCGGTCAACAGAAGGGCGGTCGTGACGGCAAGCCCTATCAAGGGAATCTGGTCGAGAATTTCGACGTCGAAGAGATGCGCCCCGACATTGGCGGCGATCGCCGATCCCAGCACGATGAGGACCACGGCGACGTATCGATAAGAGATATGCAGATTGGGCGGCGCGTGTTTGGCGATCGGCGCGTATTTCTGTTGGGCGAGTGAGGCAGGGATGCCCGAGACAAGCAGCGCACACACGGCTCCGACATAAGCATGAAGCACCTGGAGAGGGCTCACTCCAGCGATCCACAGCATGGTCGTGGTCGTATCGCCGATGACGCTGCCAGCGCCGCCGGCGTTGGAGGCGGCGACAATTGCCGCGAGGTAGCCGACGCGAACCTGGCCCTTGAACACATGCCTCGATACCGTCGCGCCGATGAGTGCGGCGGCAATATTGTCGAGAAACGAGGAAATAAAGAACACGAGGACCAGAAGCACTAGGCCGCCGGTCCAATGATGCGGCAGCGCGACCGGCATCCAATCGGGCACGCGGCTATTCTCGAAATGACGGGCAAGTAGCGCAAAGCCTATCAGGAGCAGAAACAGGTTCGAGATAAGAACCCACTCATGCGCGTAGTGCGCATAGAGGCCGGCGAGACCCGGGCCTTCGTTGAAGCCGGTGCCTAGAAGCTTCTTGAGGGTAATGACGCTGAGGCCGATGAGAGCGGCGGCAAGCGTGTGACGATGAAAGAGAGCGACGCCGGCGAGCGTGGCGGCGAACAGCAGAAAATCAACCAGCACGGACGTATCGTGCGCGCTGAGGTAAGGTGCGAGGCTAATGTTAAATCCCCCGATTTTCCCTAGTCTGACCAGAAGAGTAATAGTCGACGGCCGGCCTCAGTCAACCAGCGTGAAATAATATTTCCTGTGGTTAAAGTGGTGGCCTCCCGGGGTCGCGGTTGTCCGCGTCGCCGTCAGCCTTTCAGCCGGGCGATGATCGCTTCGAGCGCCTGCACGGCTTCGGTCTTGTCGTGCTTGTTCAAGTCAAGCAGAACCTTGAACCCGTCAGCCTCCTCGCGGATGACGGCCCCCTCTTTGGCGAGATCGTCGTAGATGCCGAGCACTTTGTAGCAGCGGATCGGCTCGGCGAAGCCCTTCACCTTGATCGGTGTTTGCTCTTCGGCCGCCACCTCGTCTTTGACCAGCGAGTAGGTCTCGTGACCCAAGAGGATGCCGTCGATCTCGGCATAGGACTGGAGACGCGCGGTCAAATTCACGTTGCTGCCGATGATGGTGTAGTCCATGCGGTCCTGACTGCCGAAATTGCCCACGGTGACGTAGCCGGTGTTGATGCCGATGCGGAGATGGAACGGCTTCTCGGCACCGAGTTCCTGCCATTCGGCCTGAAGCTCGCGCAGACGCTTCAGCATGGCAACGGCCATGCGCACGCAGGCGCGCGCGTCCTCCTTGACACCGCGCGTCTCCGGATCGCCGAAGAACACCATGATGGCGTCGCCGATATATTTGTCGATGGTGGCGCCATGCTCTAGCGCAATGTCCGACATCTCGGTGAGGTAGCGGTTGAGGACGTTAGTGAGGTCCTCGGATTCGAGCTTATCGGTGGTCTCGGTGAAATTGACCACGTCGGAGAAGAAGATGGTGAGCTTCTTGCGGGAGGACGCGATCTCGACGTTCTGTGCGCCGGTGAAAATCGAGTGGTAGATCTGAGGCGACAGATATTTCGATAGTTTCTTGGAGAGAGCCTCGAGTTCAAGATTCTTCTGGGCGATGATCTCGTTTGCCTTGCGCTGCTCCTGAGTGAGCAGGTTGAGCTGCTCCTCGTTGCGGTCGCTCAAGCGCATTAGGCGGCGGGTGGTGCGGAACAGCTTCTGATAGTCCTTGAGCAGTTCCTCGTAGAGCTTGCCGTCGACGCGATCGGCGAAGCGACCGCCATCGAGCAGCGCCTGGGCCGCAGCGATGACCTGCTCCTCAGCCGCGAAGAGATCGTCGGACGACATCAGCCAGCCATTTTTTCCAGGTGGAACTTGGCGCTCTCAAGGTCCTCGCCGAACTCCTCGCCGAGCTCCTGCATCGTGTCGTCTTCCTTATCGTAATACCAGTAGACGTCGACCGAGGCGCCCTTCTTGGCTGCCGCCTCGAGCTTGTCCATCAGCATCATGATCGCCTTGGCGCTCGACGAGTTGAGATAGATGAGCTCGAAATCGAAGCGGCAGCTGCCCTTGCCGAGTTGACCGAGATAGCCATCGAGCGCGGTGAAGACCTGCCCGTAGAACTCGGTGACGTCCTCCGGGTAGGACTCGCCCTTGATCTTGAGGCGGTGCTGGGGGAAGTCGAAAACCACTGCCGGCGTGCGGGAAGTGGCTTGAATGTCGAGCTTGTCGCGCATTGATCCGGTTTCTCAAATAGTTGCCTTGAGCGCGAAGAACGCGAAGTCGCCGAAGTCTTGGAAATCGAACTCGATCGGCTTCGAGGCGCGGCGCGCAATTTCCATGAAGCCAAGTCCGGCGCCCTTGCTGCCAACCTCAGGCTCCGCTCTCAGCTGCTCCTTGTAGTGGGCCCTGAGCTCATCCTTACTCATGTCCCTGATTTTGCTCAGGCGCTGGTCCAAGCGATCGATGTCGTTGCGGTAAATGAGGTTCCCCGCACACACGACGTAGTCGTTGCCTTCTTTACCGATGGTGAGGATGCCGTAGCGGATTTGCGATAGCGCGCCTTCTTGAGCGGGTGGAGGCGTATCCTCCGGCGACTTCTCCGCCGAATAACGGATGATGTTCTGCATCTGCTCGACGAAGATGGCGAACACGCTGCGCAGCGTCTTGGTGTCGGCGTCGTCGAGGGTGAGTTTCTGCTTGAGCGCTTCGCCGACACCGCTCAGCACGGGTTCCGTCACGTAGCCGCTGTAAGCGAAAATGACGCCTTGTTTGTGCAGCATTGCCCGCAGATCCATGAGTTGAGAGGCGAGCATCGGCGTCTCCTATGAATGGGGCGTAAAGCCCAACACCGTCAGATCGTCGCGACGGAGCTGCTCGCCTTGGTGGCGTTCGAGGGCCTGGCGCAGAGTTGTCTCCTGCTGCCGCATCGGAACGCCGCGTATTTGTTCGAGCAGAGCCTGGAAACGCCGCTTGCCGAAGGAGCGTCCACGCGGACCGCCGATCTGGTCAATCATGCCGTCGGTGGTGAGATAGAACGAGTCGCGGTCGTCAAAGGGGAAGGTGTAGTCGGTGAAGGTCGTTGCCGGCGGATAACGCCGATAACCGATGCCCTTGCGGTCGCCCTTGATCTCGATAACCCCTTCCCGATTGGCACGCCAGAGCGAGAAACGCGCCCCGGCGAAACTCATCTCGCGCTTGGCCGGCTTGATGAAGCATACCCCGGCCTCGAGCCCATCGTCGGTCTCGCCCCCCTCCTCGTTCTGGCCGAGCAGGCTCTGCACGCCGCGATGTAGCCCTGCGAGCACCTCGCTAGGCCGATCATTCGAGGCGGTGCGTAGCATGCGATCGAGTAGGCCCCAGGCGATCAGCGTCATGAAGGCGCCGGGGACACCATGCCCGGTGCAGTCGCCGACCATCACCGCATAGCCGTCCTCGATCGGCTGGAACCAGA
>JBLMXO010000011.1:0-8519 GCA_050257815.1 Actinomycetota bacterium | reverse complement strand
CGCCATTCTTCACCGGCTCAGCCTGCGCGCATTCCATCCGCCGCACCGGCCCGCCGTCCGGCGATTCCACCTCGGTGAGTAGACCGCCGAGCCCGTCTTTGACCAGCTCGTACCAGGATTCGTTTTCCGGTTTCTCCTTTTGACCCTGCCAGCCGCACACATAGAGCCGATCCTGCGCGCGCGTCATCGCCACATAGAGCAGGCGGTGATACTCCTCGCGATCCGCCTCCTTCAGCACTTCCTTGGCCTCATCGATGCCTTCGAGGTCGGTACGCCCGCCCACGGCCCAGATGATGTGCTCGACCTCCTCCGGAGGCGCGCCCGGGCGGGGCAGGGGATAGAGCCTCACCCCTTGCGGGCGCGGCGCCATGCACGTGTCGGGCAGGAACACGATCGGCGCTTGCAGGCCTTTGGCGCCATGCACCGTCATGATGCGAACCTCGTCGCGACCCTGCTCCATGTCGCGCTTTATCTCGACCTCGCCGCCGCGGATGAGATCGATGAAGCCTTGCAGTGAGGGCGCAGCCTCGCGGTCGTAAGCGAGCGCAAGGTCGAGGAATTCGTCGATCGCCTCTGCCGCCTCTGGCCCGAGCCTCACCAGCATGCGCTCGCGCATGAGCTGACCGTCGGCGCCGAGCAGCTCCGAGAAGAACTCGTAGGGCGGCAGGAGATCGGCGCGGGACAGCCAGCCGCTCAAACGTTCGTGGGCTTCTGCGAAGCGTGTATCCTCGCGCGTTTTTTCCCTGAGAGCAGACCACAGCGAAAATTCTCGCTCATAGGCGAGATCGAACAGCGCGTCATCGTCGAGACCGAACAGCGGGCTCTTGAGCACGACGGCGAGAGCGAGGTCGTCCTCCGGCATGAGCAGAACGTCGGCGAGTGCGACGAGGTCTTGCACCGCGAGCTGGTCCATCAGCTTCATGCGGTCGGCGCCGGCGATGGGCACGCCTTCGCGCTTCAACGCGCGGATCATTGGCGTGGTGAACGGGTCGCGACGGCGGACAAGGATGAGCACGTCGCCCGCCTTGATCGGCCGCCCTTGAGAAGGAAGCTCCGCTTCGTCGTCGATCCAGCTCTTGATCAGGCGGGCAATGCGCCGGCAGAGCGCATCGACTGAACGTGCGCCAGCATTTCCTTCTTCCCAAGGTGCGAAGGCATCGGCCGGCTCGGGCTTGGTCTCGGCCTCGGGCTGCCACAGCTCGACCAGCCCCGCCTGTCCGATGCGCATGGCGTGATGCTGAATGACCGAGGTCTCGGCAAACAAAAGGCCGTTTGCCGCTGCCGGCTTGGCGAAGACCGCATCGACTGCCTCGAGCACAGGCACGGTCGAGCGAAACGAGAGATTGAGCGGGACTTGGTGAAAGCCGAGGCCCGCGGCTTCGGCGTGCCGCTTGAAGGCACGGCCGATCTCCCCGAACCGAGTGGGATCTGCACCCTGGAAGGAGTAGATCGACTGCTTCTCATCGCCCACGGCGAAGATCGTGCGCGGCCGCTCTGAGGCCCCCGCGCCAGCGAAGAACTCCTCGGCCAGGCGCTCGATGATCGCCCATTGCGTTGGGTTCGTGTCCTGCGCCTCATCGACCAGGATGTGATCGACGCCGCCGTCGATCTTGTACAGCACCCAAGCGGCGGCGCCAGCCCGCGAGAGTAGATGGAGCGTCCTGACGATGAGATCGTCGTAGTCGAGCGCGGCCTCGGCGCGCTTCCGCCGCTCGTATTCGGTCATCACCGCGTCGGCGAGAATGAGAACAGCGCCGCTCGCCTCCGCCACGCGGAGCTTGGCAAGCGTGAGGTCGAGGGGAACGAAGCGGTCGCGCGCCGTTTCAAGAATGGCGCAGAGCCGCGGCGCGGCATCCTTTACCGCCCTGCTGCATAGCCGGTGACGGGGCTCGTGATCGCTGGTGCAGAAGATTGGCTTGAGAGCCGCGGCCCGCGATTCCCCCGACACGCGCTTGGCCGCTATCAGACTCGCCTCGACCCGCTCGTCATCGCCGGTCGCTCCGTAGGCCGCAAACGCATCGAGAAGCGCGTCGATCTCGGCGTCGGAGAGCACGGCGGCCATCTCGGCGCTCAGTGCTTCTTCCTCGGCCTCGGCGACACCGAGCAGATGTTTCAACGCCCGCGCCTCGACCTCGGCCCAATCGGCGCGGCCATCGTGACAAGCGACCATGCGCTCCATCTCGGCGTGCTTGGCGAGCACGGCGTCGATGACTTTACGGAAATAGAACTCGCTCGCCAGCGTGATAACACAGGCAAGCGCTTGTCCGAGCGCGCCGTCGCGATCCTCTGCCGCGCGCGCGAACACGATATCGAAAGCATCACGACGGAGCTGCGCCTGACTCTGCTCATCCAGCACCGTGAAATGCGGCGTCACATGCGCTTCGAGTGGAAAGCGCTGCAACAGCCGCTCGCAGAATCCGTGGATGGTATGGATCTTGAGCCCGCCTCTGGCTTCGAGCGCACGCGCGAAGAGCCGCCTCGCTTTGCGCAGGTCGCCACTCTCCGGCGGCCGCTTCATAAGATCCTGAAGCTCGGCGCAAAGTTCGTCGTCAGACATCGTCGCCCAGGCGGCGAGGTCCTCGAGCAGCCGGTTCTGCATCTCCGCCGCCGCGGTCTTGGTGTAGGTCAGGCAGAGGATCGACTCGGGCGTGAAACCAGCGAGTAGGAGGCGTTGCACGCGCTTGACGAGGACCGCGGTCTTGCCGGTGCCGGCATTGGCCGACACCCACGCCGACGCGGATGGATCCGACGCCCGCGCCTGGTTGCGGTCGGCATCCTCGGGGAGGGCAGCGCGGGCGGTCATCGGAAATCCTCGTCGAGCTCTTGCGTCAGCCATTCCTGGATGCGGGCAAGCTGCTCGTAGTCGTCATAGTCATAGGCGTGGGCAAAGGCCGCCCCCGGCCGGCGCTGCACCTCGTACGGCATGGCAGGATCGTCATAGCGCGCGATGAGCTTGGTCAGCTTTGCGCGTGCGTCCTCAGCGAGGTCGCCCGTCGCTCTGTTGCCTGCAGGCCGCTCGCTGCCACCCTCGGCGCGTCCCGATGCCCCGATATAGATCAGTGCGTTGACGGGATGAGGCCCGAGGTCGGCAAAACCACCACCTTTGGCAATCACCGCTTCCAGCGGAAGCTGCGGTGCCGCTAGTTCGTCGACGCGCTTGGTGGCCGGGGGGCTACCCGTCTTGTAGTCGTAGATTGTGACGCTGCCATCGGCACGGAGATCGATGCGGTCGGCACGCGCGGTAAGGGTGAATCCCGCGGCGATCTCGAGCTTGCCGTCGACCTCGGCAAAACTTTTGACAGGTAGCGCCCGCCGTACCGGCTCTGTCGCTGCGAACCAGCGCGCGAAGCGGGCGAAGCTCGGGCGCCAGAATGCCTTGACCAGCGGCGAACCACCGAGCTCCCTGAAATCCTCGTCGGCGCGAGCCATCAGCTCGCCATAGATATCCGCCGGCAGCGTGTCTGGATAATCGCGGGCGAAGTCGTGCAAAGCCTTATGGATCATGGTGCCGCGTAGCGCCTGGTCGGGCTCGGTGCCGAGCGGCCTTAGCCGCTCGAGCTTCAGGATATGGCGGGCGAAGATCTCGTAAGGGTTGGCGATCCACCTCTCAATGCGGGTCACACTCAGAGAACGCGGACGCGCTGCGACGGGCGGCGAGGGGCGGGGAGGCTCGGCCGGCGCGAAGCGGGGCGCCCGATCGCGCTCGCGCGCCCATGCGACGAAGGGCAGCTCAGGCCTTATCCGCTCTTCGAGCTTCGCTGCGTCGACGAGCGCGAGCAATCTCTGCAGCCAGCGCGACGGCACCGTGGGCACGCCTTCGACCTTGAGCGCGCGAGTGAGATAGACATTTCTCGCGCCGAGAAGCTGCGCAAAGTCATGCGCCGAGCGCCCGGTGATCTCTTCCGGTGCCGGCAGCCCGAGCGCCTCGCGCATCGGGCGGCTGAGCCATGGGCCTGCCTCCTGTGGACGAGGCCATACCCCTTCGTTGAGGCTGCCCAAGATAACGACATCGGGTTGCTGCAACCGCGCCTCGAGCGGCCCCCAAATGAAGAGGCGAGGATGCGATGGGTATGGAGGTCGCACCACCTCGCCCGCGAGCAGTGTCCGATAGAATGAGGGATAGGACTTGGCGTCGGTAGAGAGTCCGTCACCGGCCTCGATCAGCTCGGCCAGGAGGGTAGTCAGAGCCTCTCCGGCATCGCCCTGCCACAGCCGCGATGAGGAGCCGGTGACATCGCTGGCCAAGGCTTCTGCCACCGCCACATGAGCATCAGCAAGTTCTGACGCCATATGCTCAGAGCCATCGGCAAACAGGGAACTGAGTGGCGCGAAGGCCACCTCAAGATCGGCTACCAGCTTAAGCGCAGCCTCCTGCTCCTGCTCGCTGATGCGTGCCGGACGAGGACGGCGCTGATCAGGATTGCGCGCGGCCTCTAGCGCCTCCCGCGCGCCCGCAAGTCCTTCGCCCATGTAGATGTCGCGGAAGGCGCCGCGCTCGAGCGTGCGCGCCGCGTTGCGCATCTCGAACGGGCGCCGCCCGATCAGCGTCATGGGCTGCTTGAGCAGCGCCATCAGCGCGGGCGGCGCGAAATTGGTCGCGACCGTTCCGAGCACGAGATCGAGGAAGGCACCTGGCATGGTCCGCGCCACCGGCATCCCAGCAGAGTCGTCGATGGCGAGATCGTAGCGCTTGAGTCTCGCCGCGACGCGCCGCGCGAGCACGCGGTCAGGCGTGACGAGCGCTGCCGACTTCCCTTCCGTCTCGACGCACGACTTGAGGATCAAGGCTATAGCTTCGGCCTCGTCATGAGCCGTCGGCACGACGACGAGACGGATGCCGGCAAGACCATTGGCGAAGGACGCACGCCCGTCGGAGAGGAGATCGCCGCCAGCGAGGAAGCTCTGCCAGCGATCGGTGCTTCCCGCCGGGCGGAGCGCCTCGCTGATGAGCGCAAGCCGCGCCCGCTGGATAGCGGTCGGCTCGCTTCCTGGCACATAAGCGACCTCCTCGCGCGCGACGCCGAGCTTCTTCAGGAGCTCGGCCATGCCGGCCTGGGGGTGCTCGGGATGGGAGGCGAGGCTCGCCCAATCTTCATCGTCGAGCGCGTGATCGAGTCCGGGGAGCACCACGGCGCCATTCGCAAGCGAGGCGATGACCTTGAGCATGCGCGCGGTCGCTGGCACTGTTCCCGTCGAGCCCGCGGCAATGACAGGATGGGGCGCACCCTTAGCCAGACGCTCGGTCTCGATGCGCATCAATTCGTTGCGGCGCGCGACGGGCGAGATGAGGCCATTGTCGGTGAGGTAGTCTGGCCAGTGCTCGGTAACGATCTTGAGGAAGTCGACCGTCTGCTCCCAATGGGCGGCCATATCTGGCGGCACGAGGTGGTCGACCGCCGCAAGTGAGATTTCCTGCGACTCGATCAGGTCCGTCAGGCGCGCGAGATCTGCCGCAAGGTGTGTGGCTTGCGCCGGCGTCGCCACCCATTGCGCTGGGAGAGCCTCATCGGCGGCAACGAGGAACTCGGTGCGCAACCGCTTGGCCCAGGCGAGCACGAGCCGCATCAAGGCAATACGCCGCTCAATACCGCCGATCGCCGCCGCGCCCGCACCGCCGTCCTCCTCGGCACCGCCGAGAATAAGGGCGGCCTCCTCGTCGGGATCGCCGAGAGCCCTGATGCGGGGAAGGAGAAGCGCCTCGCTCTCGGCCTCGGCGAGTAAGGCTTCGCGCAGGGCGCGCGCCGCGCGTCTAGTGGGCAAATAGATAGTGGTCTGAGGAAGGGTGAGAGGATTCGGCTTGGGTCCACCCGGGAGCGGCAGGTCGCCCGCAAGCACGGCTCTTGCGAGCGTGGTGAGGAACGGAGCCGAAGGCGGGAGGGTATAGAGCCTTGGCCCCGCTGGAAGCGGCTCACGCACCTTCGTGCTCGAACGACGTCTCGGCTTCCGCCAATGCCTCTGGCGTGCCGACATGCATCCAGGTCCCGTCGAGTCTCATCCCGTAAAGCCTGCCTTTGGCGAGCGAGCGGTCCCATAGCAGGTTCAATGAGAAGCGCCCATCGGGCGCGTCCTTGAATAGCCGTTCATCGCAGAGAGAGACGCCGGCGAAGGCAAACGGCACCACTTGCCGCTCGCCACGTCGCGCAAGCTTGCCGTCAGGCGCCATGGCGAAATCGCCTTTGGCACCATAGCCGATGCTGGTCGCGACCGGCGCGAGCAGAAGGAGGCAATCCATGACTGCTGGGTTCCACTGCTTGAGCATGCGCGGCAGTGCGGGCGCTGCACCCTCGCTCCACACCGAGTCGGCATTGTGGATGAAGAACGGTCCGCGGCCGAGCAGAGGAAGGGCCTTCTTCGCGCCACCGCCGGTGTCGAGCAGAAGCCCACGCTCGTCGGAGATGACGATCTCGGGCAGCTTGCCCCTGCGTGCGCCGAGATGTGCTTCGAGCAGGTCGGGAAGGTAATGCACGTTGACCACGGCCGTCTTGACGCCCGCTTGCGCCAGCCGATCGAGCACATGATCGACGAGAGGGCGGCCGGCAAGCGGCACGAGCGGCTTCGGCATGGTCAAAGTGAGGGGGCGCATGCGCTCGCCGTAGCCCGCGGCCAGCACCATCGCCGTCTTGGCCTCCGCCGCCAACTCACTCATGGGATTGACCCCGATCAGAGAGCCAAGGGCGGGAGGCCGGCAGCGCGGGGAAACTCGCGCTCATAGAACCCGCGCAAGCCCTCGAGCCTTGGATGGGCGAGGTCGCGCTCAAGATAGCGCGCGACCCGCGGGATATGGGCGAGATAGGCGCGCTTGCCATCACGTTTCGCCAGCCTGGCAAAGATGCCGAGGATCTTCGAGTTGCGTTGGGCGCCAAGCGTTGCATAGAGCATGCGGAACTGAGCGCTCGAGAAATGCTGGCTCTGCGCGCTTCGGGCGGCACAGTAGCGAGCGAGTTGCTCCCGTTCAAGCGCCTCGGGGACGTCGAGACGTGCGTCCTGGAGGAGCGAGACGAGGTCGTAGGCAAGCGGTCCCCTAAGCGCATCCTGGAAGTCGAGCAGGCCGACACGCTTCACCCCCTCGCGCTTGGGCAGCCACATTAAGTTTGGCGAGTGGTAATCGCGCAACACCCAGCCGGAATCGGACTTTGCCGCCTCCCCAAGCAGGGGGCGCCACAGCGCCAGGAATTCCTCGCGCAAGGGCTCCGGCATGGGCTTGCCGTGCAGCGCCGGCCAATACCAGTCGATCAGGAGCGAGGCCTCGGTCAGCATGGCGTCGGCGTCGAAATCGGGGAGGTGGTAGGGCGCATGGCCTTCGAGCGGCAAGCGCTCGGGCGGCGGCGCCTCGGCCAGCGCCAGCAGTACATCGACGGCGGCGCTCCACAGCTCGGGCATATCGTGCCGCTTGGCGACCTCGGTCCCGAACACGCGGTCTCCGAGGTCTTCAAGGATCAAGAATCCGCGCTCGAGGTCGAAGGCGTAGATTGCCGGCGCCGACAGCGAGCGCTCGCGGAGTGCATCGGCCACCGCGACGAACGGTGTCACGTCCTCGGCGAGATGCACGAGCTGAGAGTACGGCTTGCCGTCGCGGATGGGTGGCCCGTCGGGCTGGCGCGGCGAGTTCATCAGGATCGCGCCGCGCCCGGGCAGTACGAGGCGGGCATAAGAGCGTGTCGAGGCATCGCCTTGTAAATATTGGGCGCCGGCCTCTGCATAAGGGGTCGTGTCGATGAATTGGCAGAGCTCACGCACACGATCGAGCCGCTTTCCCCAAGCCCCATGTCCCGTCAAAACAAGCCGGCGCATAGAGGGCGTCGCCGTCTCGTCGATGGCGATGTCGAGCCGGTCTTGCGGGAGCCAGTTGCCGGCGCGCTCGGGCCATTCGATCAGAACCACGCCTTCGTTAAGCGCATCGTCGAGTCCAAGCTCGCCGAGTTCAGACCGATCGAGCCGGTAGAAATCACAATGGGTGAGGATGAGCCTCGGCGTCTCGTAGCGCTGCATGAGCGCGAAGGTCGGGCTTGGCACCTCATCCTCTCCGCCGAGCCTCTCGACCAAAGCCCGCGCCAAGGTGGTCTTGCCGGCGCCGAGCGGACCCGACAGCGCAATCACGTCGCCTTGCTTCAGCGCGAGCGCAAGACGGCTTGCGAGGATGTCGAGCCTCACCAGGTCGACATCGTCGAGACTCCAAACGCTGGTCATCCTGCGCGGCTTGACTTCAAGCGCGGCTCCTCGGCCTCGGCCGCTTCGCGCTCTTGCGCTCTTGGCTTCTGCGTGAGGGGCAGCAGCACCTTGACGCGCGTTCCCTTGCCCGGGGCGGAAGAGAGGTTGACGGTGCCGCCATGGAGTTCGGCGAGGCTCTTGACGATGGAGAGCCCGAGCCCAGTGCCGCGGTGGCGCGAGCCGTGCGGCCGGCTCTCGAAGCGGTCGAACACAGCCTTCTGATAGTCCTCGGGGATGCCCACTCCCTGATCCTCGACGGTGAAGGCGACCATGGAATCCTCGCGGCGGCACTTGAGGGCGATCCTGCCACC
>JBLMXO010000010.1:0-3167 GCA_050257815.1 Actinomycetota bacterium | reverse complement strand
CTGTCCCATCTTCGCCGCAACCAAGAAGAAGGACATCGTGCGCCAATTCAATCTCGAGTTCCGCGTGTGCGACGCCGCGGCAAGTCCCTATATGGCGCTTGCCGCGCTCATCTTCGCCGGTGCTGACGGCATCGCCCGGAAGCTCTCGCTGCCGCAGTCCGGCGCGCCGGCTGGCGCTCTGCCACATTCGCTCGGCGAAGCGCTCGATAACATGGAGAAGAGCGAAGCAATTTCAGCTTGGCTCGGACCAGTCTTTCGCGAGGCCTATCTCCGTCACAAGCGTTCTGAGCTTCAGTACGTGAAATGGCTCAATCCGCGAGAGCTCTGCGCGCGCTACGCCGAGGTCTATTGAGCAGCAGCGAATGGGACGCGGAGTAACGCTGCACTAACGGTTCGACCATGGTTTGCTAGTATGAATCGGCTCGCGCGCTAAGCTCTCACTTTGATGGAGGCTAGCCATGTGGAAGACAGCTCACCTTCTCGCTGTCGTCGCGCTCACTGTCATTCCGGCGAGACACGCCACTGCAGCCGAGTCACCCAAGTTCGAGGTCTGCGACAGCACTTATGCTCTGTGCACGTCGGCCCGCTGCACGCCGATCAGCGGGGAGATGAATACCGTGTTCTGCAAGTGCGATGTGAAGACCGGGCTCTCGATCGGCAAGACGTCGTGCCACAGCAAAGTCGAAAGCCCGGAGGGAACGCAGATAATATCGCGTTATTACCCGCTCAAGACTTATGCCGTCTGCACCAACGAGCGGCGGTGGGCCTCGTGCTTCGATATGCCGTGCATCATCGATAAGAAGGATCCGAGCAAGACCACGTGCTCCTGCCAACTGGTCTCGGGCGAGGGTCCCTGGCTGATGATCACAGACAGCTATAACGCCTCGATCTGCACCACCGGCCTCTATTCCTCGGCAAGCGTCGAGGAGTCCAAGCGAACGACGGATTTCCTCAAAACCAGCAAGCTCAAGCCGTTCGAGGTCAAGGTCCTGAGCGAGGCGCGGTGACGCGTCTCATTTAGCGGGAACGAGAGCAAGCAGCTCCTTAGTCGACAGCATGCGGCAATAGCCTTTGAAGCATTGCAGCGCCGCCTCGTGCAACGCCTCTGTCTCGGCGGCGCAGGCATCGTGCACGCAACTCATGTAATAGCCGCGATCGGCCCCGTCCTTGACCGCATGGTCGATGCATTGGTCGGTCAGGAAGCCCGCCACGAATACATCCTCGATGCCCATGTTGCGCAGCAGGTAGTCGAGATTGGTCGAGCTGAAGACTGAGGACGAGGTCTTGGGCAGAACGATCTCGTCGCGTGCGGGCGCAATATCGTCGATGACCTCGGCCTCCCATGAGCCCTTGGCGATCGATATGCCGGAGAGCTTGTAATCGAGGCTGCGGTCGCGGCCGTCCCCGGTCAGATTCTCCATCACCGTGTAGATGACTTCGAGGTTGGCGCGGCGGAAAGCCTCGATCAACCTACCAATGTTAGGAATGACCCGAGACATGGCGACGGCATGGAATTCGGGTCTGGCGCTCGCATCCTTGGGTCCGCAGGTCGCATTCTGCACGTCGATGACGATCAGCGCTGAGCGTCCCTTGCGAATTGCGCGGTCGCGCGTGAGGCTAGGTTTCACGGCTGTCATTGCTATTGTCTAATGGGCATGAGCCAAGGCGAGTGAACGGGGTACGCTGATCGTAGCGACCGAATTGATAGAATACCTTTACACCGTGGGTAGAGAATGGGCGATGTGCGGCGGTCTTTGCGCTGATGCGAGGGCTCGTCGCAGAACTGAGAATGCAAGGATTGTAGAGCTTATGCGAAGGGAGACGGCCATGCGCTATCTGGCGACTGCATTAATTTTCGTCGCGCTCAACCTCGGTGTTTGTTTGCCGGCAAGCGCTGATGACGTGGCGGCGGTCGAAGCAATCGACAATGCCGCTGGCGAGCTTGACGAGGCATTCGTGAAGCAGGACGCGGAAGCCATCAAGTCGCTGACGACCCCGGACCATATCGCGGTTACCCATTATTACGGCGAGCCGACGCCGGTCGCGACGCAGATTGCCACGCTGCCCGAGCTCAAATACGAGCAAACCAATCTGACCGAGCCGACGGTGAAATTGCTGGGCGAGGATTTCGCCATGCGCACCTTCGAGGCCAAGCTTGACGGTACCTTCAAGGGAGAGTCGTTGTCGGCGCACGTGTTCGTCACGCAAATCATGCAGAAGCTTGACGGGAAGTGGCGCGAGAAGTTCTACCAGGTCACCGCGCTGAAGCAGTGACGACCGTTGGGGAGGCGAGGCCGATGACGAAAAGGTTTGTGCTTTCCGGCGCGGGTTTTGCGTTCGCGACGATGCTTGCTCTGTTCAGCCCGCCCAATCGGGCTGTGGCGGAGGCCGGTGCTTGTCATGATCTGGTTGGCACCTATCTCACCAAGAATTTCGCCAAGGGCGCGAGCGGCGGTGATTTCACCAGCCGAAGCCTGATCGCCCTTTCCGGTAGCGGGCAGGCGTCGTTCATCGATTCAGGCGAGGGCGGCGAGGCGGGCTTCGGTCCTTTCACTGACGGTCGCGGCTCGTGGCGCTGCATCGAGGCGAATAAGCTCCACGCGGTCACCTTGGATTTCACCACGCCGACCGCCGAACAACCTAAGGCCGACATCGGCCGGCTCGATTTCGATCTCACATATGATCCGGCGAGCAAGACGATCAAAGGCACGGCGACGCTCCGTCTTGTTCCGCTCGGCAGCGATCCGCTCGCGCCAGGGGAGGGGGCCGGGCGCCAATTCGAAATTTCTGGCCAGCGCGTCGAGGCGCCCTAGGCCTGCGACAAGCGGCAATTGTGCGCGATCCTAGAGTCCGTCGTTGAATTTGATGGCGGCATGCGAGCCGTCGCAGAACGGCTTGTTCTTCGAGGCGCCGCAACGGCAGAGCATGACGCGGTTCCTCACCTCGTAGTGATAGCCGTCCTCGGCGATCACGGCCACACCACCGCGCAGCCATAACGGACCGGAGCACTTCTCGGCCGGATCCTCGACCAGCCCGATCGATTGCGGAAGCTTGGGCTCGATCGGCTTGCCTGTTTCGTTGTCCCAGGCAACAAGCCGGCCAGAGGGACAGTCGCAGGTCTGGCGCACGAACTCCTCGCGCGCCTTGGCTTTGTCAGTCTCGTAGAC
>JBLMXO010000009.1:0-2863 GCA_050257815.1 Actinomycetota bacterium | reverse complement strand
CCGAGGTCAACCCGGTCACCGAGGATATCGAGCTGAAACCGATCTCACCTTACGGCAGCTCGAAACTGATGACCGAGATCATGTTGCGCGACACGTCCAAGGCGCACGCGCTGCGCTATGTGGCCTTGCGCTATTTCAACGTCTCTGGCGCCGACCCTAAGGGGCGAAGCGGCCAATCGACCCCGCAGGCGACCCACCTCATCAAGGTGGCGTCGCAGGCGGCGCTTGGCGAGCGGCCCTATCTTGAGGTGTTCGGCAACGATTATCCCACGCCGGACGGGACCTGCATCCGCGACTATATTCACGTGACCGACCTCGTCAGGGCGCATCTCGATGCGCTGCGCTATCTCAGGGCTGGCGGCAAGAGTGAGGTGTTGAACTGCGGCTATGGGCGCGGCTTCTCGGTGCTCGATGTGATCACAGCGGTAAAGCGCGTGGCCAAGACCGACTTCCCGGTGCGCATGTGTGAGCGCCGCCCAGGCGACCCCGCCTCGCTGGTTGCCGGTGCCGGGCGCGTCCACGAGGTGCTCGGCTGGGAACCGAAGCTCAACGATCTCGACACGATCGTCGGCCATTCGCTCGCCTGGGAGAAGCGCCTCCGGGAAGATCGTCGCGCCGCCTCCTAGCTCCACATTTTGCCTTTGCAGCGCCTTAAGCGACCCTCACAATCGGCGTCTGGACGTCGAATCTCTGGTCGCCTAAGGCTTTCCCATGCCCACGCCAAGACGCGCGCTCATCTCATTCGCCTTGATCATTGCCACCCTTGTGCCGCCTCTAGCTGGGTCTAGAGCCGCTGACGATGAGGTCGCGGTTTATCAGCGGGCGGTGGATGGGAGCTTCGCCAAGTGGCTTCAGGCCCTCTGGCCCGACGCCGAGACTATAGGCGTCTCGCGCGCCGTGTTCGACGCCAATGTCAAGGGACTGAAGCTCATCTGGAGCTTGCCGCATCTCGTCTATCCCGATCCCGCGGTTCCCGGCGGGCCGCCTTTGCCCAAGTCTCTGGCCGATCTGATGAAGCCAAGCCGGCAGCCCGAATTTGAGCCCCCGGCCGGCTATTTCAACGCAAGCTCGCTCAATGCGCTCGCGGCCTCCGGACGGAGCAAGATGGCGCAGCTCGCGCCGCAGCTGGCGGCGATGCAAAAGCAGTACAACGTGCCGGCCTCGATCGTCGTCGCCATCTGGGGACGCGAGACCGGGTTCGGCAAGGTGGACATGCCATTCGACGCGCTCTCGGCCATCGCGACGCAAGCCTTCATGGGGCGGCGTCCGGACGAGTTCCGTAATGAGTTCCTCGTAGCGCTCAAGATCCTGCAGGAGGGACATGCGACACGCGCAATGATGAAGAGCTCATGGGCCGGCGCGATGGGCTACACCCAGTTCCTGCCGACCGATTTCGACAAATATGGTCTCGATTTCGACGGCGACGGAAAGCGCGACATCTGGGGCACGGTCGCGGACGCGCTCGCGTCGGCTGCCAACTCACTGCACAGCCAAGGCTGGGATGGCGCCGAGACCTGGGGCTACGAAGTGAAGCTACCGCTGAAATTCGATTGCACACAGCAGGGACCCGACAAAGCGCTGCCGCTCTCTGAATGGATGAAGCTCGGCGTGGTGCGGGTGAAGGATCGTCCCTTTCCACAAGATCGCCTGAACGATCAGGCCTTTCTCGTGCTCCCGGCCGGACTCAAAGGTCCCGCTTTCCTCGGCACCAGCAATTTCTCGGTGCTGAAGCTCTATAACAACTCAGATGTCTACGCGATCTTTGTCGGTCACCTCGCTGACATGATCGCCGAGAACGCGCCCGTCGGTTTCGTGGGCGCGTGGCAGCCGGTCGAGAGCTTCCCGCGCGACCGTATTCAACACTTCCAGGAGGTGTTGGTGGCACAAGGGTATGACGTCGGCAAGGTGGATGGGCTCGCAGGTTTTAAGACGCGGCGGTCGATCGGGGCCGAGGAGCAGAAGCGCGGTCTTACGCAAAGCTGTTATCCGAGCAGCGCGCTCGTCAATGCGGTGCTAAAGGAGGCGAGCGCGGCCGCCAATTAACCGCGCATTTTTGCCCCATCGACCTGCCTCGGTTTTGCCAGGGGTGCTTGCTAGATTTTGTCCATGCGAATCGATCGACATCCTAAGTCATTGATCTTGCCCGCAGGGATTGCGGCTGCGGCTCTCTTCGCGCTTCCGGCGGAGTCGTTCGCGGTGGACAAGAACCAGGCCTGCGTCGAGACTTTGTGGCCCGCCGCCAAGGCCGCCGGCGTGACCCGGACGACGTTTGACCTCGCCTTTAGCGGCTTCACGCCTGACCCCGAAGTGGTCGAGGCTGCCCACTACCAGCCCGAATACGTGAAGCCGATCGGCGAATATATCGACCGCGTCGTGTCGGATAAGCGCATCGCCACCGGCAAGCAGATGCTGATCGACAACAAGGCGTTGCTCGATCAGATCGAGGCGAAATACGGCGTCGACCGGCACATCCTCATCGCCATTTGGGGCATCGAGTCGAACTACGGAACGCAGCCGGGCGACAAGAACATAATCCGTTCGCTCGGCACGCTCTATTGCACGGGTACCAAGGTCAAGTTTGCCAAGCCGCAGATCGTAACCGCGCTGAAGATCCTTCAACATGGCGACATCAATCTCGACGGCATGAACGGGTCGTGGGCCGGCGCCATGGGCCACACCCAGTTCATCCCCACCACCTATATTCGCTTCGCCGTCGATCAGGACGGCGATGGCAAGCGCGACATCTGGGACAACATCCCGGATGCACTTGGCTCGACGGCGAGCTATCTCAAAATGTCGAAATGGCAGCCGGGCCAGACCTGGGGCTACGAGGTCACGGTGCCCAAGGGCATCGATCCCAAGA
>JBLMXO010000008.1:0-7866 GCA_050257815.1 Actinomycetota bacterium | reverse complement strand
GAGCTTGCTTTCGCTCTGAAGCGGACAGTCGAGGATGCTTATGGCCTCATTCGGCTGCGCGGCGAGATCTCTGGTTACAAAGGCCCCCACTCGTCGGGCCATTGCTATTTCACGTTGAAGGACGAGAACGCCTGCATCGAGGCGGTGATCTGGCGAAGCACGTTCGCCCGCCTCAAGTTCAAGCCCGAGGCGGGGCTCGAGGTCGTGGCACGCGGCCGCGTCACCACCTATCCAGACCGCTCCAAGTATCAGATCGTGATCGACGAGCTCGAGCCCGCCGGCGTCGGCGCGCTCATGGCGTTGCTCGAGCAGCGCAAAAAGATGCTCGCCGCCGAAGGCCTGTTCCACGAGGCGCGCAAGAAGGCGCTTCCGTTCCTGCCGCGCATCGTTGGCGTGGTGACGTCGCCGACAGGTGCGGTGATCCGCGACATCTTGCATCGGCTTGAGGACCGCTTCCCCTGCCATGTGCTCGTTTGGCCTGTACGAGTGCAAGGCGAGACGTGCGCCTTGGAGGTTGCGGCCGCCATCACCGGCTTTAATGGGCTCGTGACGGCCGCGACCATTCCGCGCCCCGACCTCATCATCGTCGCCCGCGGCGGCGGCAGTCTCGAGGATCTGTGGGGCTTCAACGAGGAGATCGTGGCCCGAGCGGTCGCGGCGAGCACGATCCCGCTCATCTCCGCCGTCGGCCACGAGACCGACTGGACCATCATCGATCTCGTCGCCGATTGGCGCGCGCCAACCCCGACCGCCGCCGCCGAGCGTGCCGTCCCGGTGCGCGCCGATCTCTTCATTAGAGTGACGAGCCACGGGCTTCGCGCCGCGAGCATCTTGCGCCGTGTGCTCGAAGCACAGCGCGGACGATTTCTTGCCGCGACGCGCGGCCTGCCCCGACGGGCGAACATCCTCGATCTGCCCCGCCAGCGCTTCGATAACGCGAGCGGGCGGCTCAAGCGCGCGCTTCTCGCCAATGCGCGCGTGCATCGTACTTGGTTCGAGCGCGCCTCGACGCGACTAAGGCCTCATGTCGTTTCCCGCGCGACGCTTGCCGGCCGCGAGCGGCTTACCCGCCTCGATCGCGCAGGCGCAAGAGCGGTTACCGCTGTGCTCGACCAGTCGCGACGGACGCTCTACAGCCAAGCGAAGTTGCTCGATACGCTCGGCTATCACAACGTGCTCGCGCGCGGCTTTGCTCTCGTGCGCGACGAGGACGGTTCTATGGTGCGGCGCGTTTCGGAGGTAAAGCCGGGCGCCGCGCTCGACATCGAGTTTGCCGATGGCCATATCGGGACGCATGCCGATGCGCGTCCGCGCAAAGAGGGCGTATGTAAGAAGCGACGCGGCGGGCAAAGCGACGAGCAGGGATCGCTGCTCTAGGTCTGTGGACGCCACTGGCGCGCCGCATTGGCTTGACTATATTGTGACAAGACCAATCGAACGAATCGAGCAGCTTCGCTTTGATGAACCGTTTCGAACGCAACATAGGCTTCAAGGGCGAAGCCAAGCTCAAATATCTCGACGGTGAGGTGCAGGTGCTCTCGCCGGGCGATTTCGTTCGCTGCGCCGTAACCGGCCGCTCGATTCCGCTCGACGAGCTGCGCTATTGGAGCGTCGAATTGCAGGAGCCCTATATCGACGCCGCGACCTCGCTCAAGCGCTACCGCGAGGCCCACTCCACTGCGCCGAAATAGTCAGGACTTGGCGAGCGCCTTGGCGAGGAGCGCTTTCACCGCGCCCTCGTCCTCGAACTCGATGGCGATGGGGAAGGGTCGCGAGCGGAATTTGAGCTCACCGAGCGGCGTACCGTCCTCGTCGGGGATGCGCACAAAGTCCTTCTCGGTCGTGACCAGCATCGCCTTGCGCTCCTCCGCCTCCTTCAGCAGCGTTGCCGCCTCGCGCCGCGTGTAGCGGTGATGGTCGCCGAAGGAGCGCTTGGCGATGACGCGCGCGCCGTTCACCCCAAGCGTCGCATAGAATTTATCGGGCGCAGTGATCCCGGCGAAGGCGATCACCGGCAGCACACCAAGCCAGCGTTTGTCTTGTCGCGGTACCACGCGCGCCTTCAGCACGGGCTTTTCTTTGCTCGCGAGGGCGAGTTCGAGCGGTGCCGCGTTGCCGCCGGAGCCTATGACGATCAAGGCGTCGGCGCGCGCGATTTGAGCGTCGAGCGGCGCGCGCAAAGGTCCTGCCGGCAGCACCAGCCCGTTGCCAATGCCGAGCCCGGCATCGACCACGATCAACGACAGATCTTTGGCGAGGCCTGGGTTCTGGAAGCCGTCATCCATGATGATGGCGGTTGCGTCAGTAGCCTCGATGGCCCCGGCGCCCGCCGCACGGTCTGCCGAGATCATAGTGGGTGCGACTTCCGCCAAGAGCAGCGGCTCGTCACCCACCTCCGCCGCGTTCGCACCCGCACTCACGAGCAGAGGTCCTTTGCTCTTGCCGCCGTAGCCGCGGGTGAGGAAGCAAGGCTTAGTGCCGAGGCTTGCCAGCAGAGAGGCGATGGCGATCGCCGTCGGCGTCTTGCCACTGCCGCCGAGGGTGAAATTGCCGACGCAGATCACCGGAAGGCGCGAGCGATAGGGCGTGGCGCGAGTGAATTTCGCCTCAGCGATCCTGCCATAGAGCGTGCCCAGGGGCGCGAGCACTGCGGCAAGCGCTCCCCTTTGCCGGTACCAGAAGGACGGCGCCTCAAGAGGCATGTTGCAGAGTCGTCTTAGGCGGGAGATAGGGCTCAAGCGCGGCGAGTGTGCGTGGCAGCGCCCCGCTCATGGCGGCGATCGCGGCCTCCGCGCGCGAGGTCATCAGCCTCCGTGCGTCGGCATCGGTGAGGAGACCGATCGCCGCCTCGGCTAGACTGTCAGCGTCAGACACCTCCTTGGCGCCGCCAGCGCGCAGGAGGTCGGTGTAGGAATCGCGGAAGTTCTGCCAGTTTGGTCCGGTGAGTACCGCCGCGCCGAGCTTGATCGGCTCGACCGGGTTCTGCCCCCCGCGCGGAACGAGCGAGCCGCCGACGAAGGCGACCGGCGCCAAGGCATAGAACAGGCCGAGCTCACCGATCGTGTCGGCGACATAAATGTCGGTGCCAGGCTCGGGCAGCGCCCCCTCGGAGCGGAGAGCCACATTGAGATTGGCGCCCCTGAGCTGCTCGGCGATCGCCGGCCCACGCTCGGGATGGCGCGGCACGACGATGGTGAGAAGGTCTGACGTCTTTGGCCTCATCTTGAGATGCGCCGCCGCGATGATGTCTTCCTCGCCATGATGCGTGCTCGCGGCGAGGAACACCGTGCGGCCCGAGAGCGCAGCGGCAAGCCGCCTCTTCCCTGGTAGATCGGCAGGAGGCGGCGGTGCGTCGGCTTTGAGATTGCCGGCATCAAGCGCGCGCAGCGCGCCGAGCTGGGCAAAGCGCTCAGCGAGCGCACCGTTCTGCGCGAGAATGAGATCGAAGGCCGAGAAGATCGGCCGGCTCATGCCCGGACGACGGCGCCAGCGCCTGTATGACGGCGTCGACATGCGCGCGTTGATGAGGAGGAGGGGGATGCCCCGCGACTTGGTCTCGAGCACCAGGTTCGGCCAGATCTCGGACTCGACCAGAATAGCGAGGTCGGGTTGCCAATGCGCGAGGAAGCGCTGCACGAAGCCCTGATTGTCGAGCGGCACGTATTGATGCAGCGCGCCCTTGGGCAGACGCGCCCGCGCAAGCTGGGCCGAGGTGACGGTGCCGGTGGTGAGCAAGATCTTCACCTCGGGATACTCGCCCACGATCGTATCGATCACTGGGAGTGCGGCATTGGCCTCGCCTACGCTCGCCGCATGGAACCAAGCGAGGAACCCTGAAGGGCGCGGCGTGCTCGACATACCATAACGCTCGGAGCGCCGGTCGATCTCCTCTTTGCCGCGCCGCGTACGCCAGTTGAGGATGAGCGGCGCAAGCGGAACGGCGAGCTTGGTAAAAGTGCGGTATGCTTTGAGCGTGAAGCCTGGCTTCACCGTCTTTTGCCTGTTCAAGGGGTCGCTTGCGCCAGCGAGGCGATAGGCGCGCGCCGTCACCTCGTTGAGCGCCCTTTCGATCGCGGCACGTCCCGCCTCGATTTCGTCGGGATCCTCGCTCTTCACCCGCACCGGATCGCCGATCACGATGGCGAGCGTCGAGAAGGGCAGATTAATGGTAAAGGCGCTCCAGGTGGGAAGGGCGATAAAACGCCGCGTGGCGATGGCGAACGGCACCACCGGTCGTCCCGACATAGCGGCGAGCGTGGCGATTCCGACGCCGGCCTTGCGCGCCGGTCCCGGCGGCACGTCGGCCGTCATGGCGACTGTCGCGCCGGAGGCGATCGCGCGTAAGGATTCGCGCATTGCGGTGGCGCCGCCCCGGTTCCGCTTCCGCTTGCCGGCGCCGGCACCCCTGATCAGCGTCATGCCAAACCGCTCGAGCACGGCGCCGATGATCTCAGCATCACTGTGGCGCGAGACCATGGCGCGCACGTCAGCAGGGCGCGTTGGCTTTAGCTTCGGCAGGAGCAGGAACTGCCCGTGCCACATGGCGAGGATCTGGGGATGCTGGTCGAACAGCTTGCCGTCAGTGTCGGAAGGATCACGCTTGATCGTGCTCGTCGCATAAATGAGACGGATATAGGCAGCAGCCAAAGCGCTGCCCAAGGCCGCGGCGGGCTTCGATGCTAGCAGCCGTTTCAACATCAAACGCTACGCGTCACTATTCGCCGGCAACGGCGATTGCGCCTTCACTCTCCGGAGAGGCGACAGCGAACCCTCCGGCGATGCCGAACTGAGTGCGATGCAGCCTGGTATAGAGACCGCCCTTGGCGACGAGCTCGTCATGGCGTCCGGTTTCGACGATGCGGCCCTGGTCGAGCACGCAGATCAGGTCAGCCTTTTTCACCGTCGAGAGCCGATGAGCGATCATCAGCACGGTGCGGCCACGCATCAACTCTTCGAGGGCCACCTGCACCTTGGCTTCCGCCTCCGAATCGAGCGAGCTGGTCGGCTCGTCGAGCAGAAGGATAGGCGCGTCCTTGTAAATGGCGCGCGCGAAGGCGATGCGCTGGCGCTCGCCGCCAGAGAGCAGTCCGCCTGCTTCGCCCACGCGGGTATCGTAGCCCTTGGGTAGGCCCATGATGAAATCGTGCGCCGCGGCGGCTTTAGCGGCGGCGATCACCTGCTCCTCGACCACAGGCTTCGACCCATAGGCGATATTGGCGCGAATGGTGTCGTCGAACAGGACTGGGTCTTGCGTCACCAGCGCGATCTTGTCACGGAGCGAGTCGATGGTGGCGAGCTTGATGTCCTGCCCATCGATCATCACCTTGCCGCGCTCGGGGTCGAAGAAGCGAAGCGCGAGATTGACGAGCGTGCTCTTGCCCGAGCCCGACGGACCCACCAGGGCCACGGTGCGGCCCGAAGGCACGGTGAGGTTTATGCCCTTGAGCACGGGGTTCTGTGGCTCGTAGGCAAAGTTAACATTGGCAAACTCGATCTCGCCTTTCTTGAAGGCGAGCGGTTTGGCGTCAGGAGCTTCAACCAGATGCACCTTGAGGTCGACGACGCCGAACACGCGGCTTGCCGCCGCCACGCCTTCCTGCAACTGGGTCTGCAGCGTCGCCGCGCTCTTGAGCGGGGGGTAAATGAGCAGCGCTGCCGTCATAAAGCCCATGAAGTGACCAAGCGTGAGATCGCCGCGCACGCCCTTAGTGCCGGCGAAATAGATCGCTAGCGCGAAGCCGAGGCCGGTGAGCAGCTCAATCGAGGGGCTCGACAGCGCGCGTGCGCGCGTGCCGCGCATGGTGAACTCGAGAGCGCGGTTGATGGTGCTGGTGGCGCGCTCCTCCTCACACTCCTCCTGTCGGTAGGCGCGCACGATGCGCATGCCGCGCAAGGTTTGGGTGATGAGCGCGGACAGATCGCCCGTCTCCTGGAGCGACTTCGACGTCGACTTTCGCATCTTACGGCGCTGTCGGGAGAGCATGATCCACGCCACCGGCATGAAGACCAGGATCAGCACTGAGAAGCGCGCGTCCATGTAGAACATGGTGGCGACCAGGACGATGACCTTGAGGTAATTTTCGCCGAGCGTGACAATGGCGCGGCTAGCGGTGGCGCGGATCAGGGTGGCGTCGTTGAGGAAGCTCGACAGCAACCGTCCCGAATGGACGGTCTGGATGAAGCTCAGATCGGCGCGCTCGAGCTTGGCGAACATCTGGATGCGCAGATCGGCGATGAAGCGGTTGCCAAGATAATTGACCGTTACATCTTCGACATATTCAGCCGCCGCCTTCACGATGGTCACGACCACGATCGCCGCGGTGATCCAGTACAAGACGGCATTGTTCTTAGCGACGAACACATCGTCGGCCGTTCGCTGGATGAGAAAGGGGATGGCGCCTGTGGTAGCCGCCGTGAGGATCATGGCGACCGAGGCAAGAAGGAGCAGGCCGATGCGCGGGCGCAAATGCTCGCGCCAAATGCGCACCACGATCTCTTCCGTGGAATAATTATCCTGGAGCTCATCCGCCCGCCGCGTGATCGCACTTGCGTCCCTGAACAGCTGATCTTTCAAGTGCTTCCCCGATTTTCCACTGGCCCCCGCTGGAGGGACGATCGATCTTCTAGCACGCGGCGGCCGCCACCTCTAAGGCGAAAAGCCCGCACCCCATTTTTCTCTTGCTCTAGGCCGGTTCACCGGCCTCACCGGGGTCCAGCAGACGGTGCAAATGCACGATGAAGTAGCGCATATGCGCGTCGTCGACCGTGCGGTGAGCGGCATCCTTCCAGGCGTCGTAGGCCTCGGCATAGTTCGGATAGATACCCACGATGTCGAGCTTCTTGAGATCGCCGAACTCGATTCTGTCGAGCGATGTCAGCTCGCCCCCGAACACGAGATGAAGCAATTGCTTCTTGCTCGCTTTAGCCCCCGCCATTCACCGTTCCTCTTCTTCTTGCCCACGCCCTTCGACTTTGCCGGAACAGAGGCTAGAGGTCTACGCGGTTTGTGCGCTCGATGAGAAGGGGGTGCAGCTTGGCCCCGCTCGCCACCAGACTGGGCACGCGGGGGGAGGGGCAATTGTAAGGGTGCGACTTGCCGTGATGATCGGTGATAATGCCTCCCGCCTCGGTGACGATGACAGCGGCAGCGGCGAGGTCCCACTCGCATTTGCCCGAGAGCGAGATCGTCGCGTCAGCCTCACCACAGGCAACCAGGGCGAGCCGGTAGGCGACCGAATTCACCCACTTTGTGTTCACCTCTGGCCAAGGTTCTTTCCAGATCTTTTTCTTGAATAGGCCGCCGCTCGCAATCAAGAGCGCTCCGTCGAGCGTAGGCTTCTCACTTGCCTTGATCGGCTTGTCGTTTAGAAAGGCGCCCTTGCCGCGCATGGCGGAGAAGAACTGATTGGTCGCGGGATTGAACACCACGCCGAGCGTCGGCACCCCGTCCTCGACTAACGCAGCCGAGATCGTCCATTCCGGCACGTGCCGCAGGAAGGCGTTGGTGCCGTCGATCGGATCGACCATCCACACGCGGCGGTGCTTCAACCGCTCTTTGTCGTCGTCACTCTCCTCCGAGAGCCAACCATAGTCGGGACGCTTGTTGGCGAGATCGAGCTTGAGCGCGGTGTCCACCGCGAAGTCGGCCTCGCTCACCTCCGACCCGTCTGGCTTTCGCTTGACCGCGATCTGCTGGCGGAAATAGCTGAGCGCGAGAACCCCAGCATCGCGTGCCGCCTTCTTAAGCAGCTCGTAATCTTCTTCGAGCGAAGCGGTCTGTTGCACCCGGTCTCTTTGTTCAATAGCGGTCATTGGCACTCGGGAAGATTCTCTCAACCATGCGGCAAGCTAGTCACCGCATACCAG
>JBLMXO010000007.1:0-5879 GCA_050257815.1 Actinomycetota bacterium | reverse complement strand
CTCGATCGTCGGCTTGTGCCACTCACGCATAGTAGGCTCTCCTTCCGCGAGTATGGGCCAAGCGTGGCCGGTACGGCCGGCGTTTTGCGAACCCGGATTACGGCCGACCGGCTTTGCCCTTCCACGTCGCGCGCCGGCCATGATAATTTCAAATCGTATTTCCTTATAGGAAGGATAAGGTCATCTTATCGCTATGGTCTCGCTCAGGCAGTTGCGTTACCTCGAATCTTTGGCGGAAACGCGCCATTTCGGCCATGCGGCAGAGGCTTGCGCGGTAAGCCAGCCGGCGCTGAGTATGCAGATCAAGGAGCTGGAGGACGAGCTCCATCTGAGCTTGGTCGAGCGCCGCAAATCGGGCATCGAGCTCACCGAGCAGGGCGAGGAGGTGGTGCGGCGGGCACGAACGATCCTCGCCTCGGTGCGCGACCTCGTCGACTATGCCAAGCATCAGGAAGGGGTGTTGTCCGGCGTGCTTAAGCTCGGCGCCATTCCTTCGATTGCGCCGTATCTGTTGCCCTCTGCGCTGCCCGAGCTGCATCGGCGATTTCCCGCTCTCAACCTGCAACTGCGCGAGACGCTGACCGCCAATCTCATGCGCGAACTGGTGACGGGCGATCTCGATGTCATTCTCATCGCTCTGCCGATCGACGAGCCAGAGGTGGAGACGCTGCATCTCTTCGATGACCGGTTCGTCCTCGCCACCAAAGTCTCAGCGCGCAACAAGAAGCTTCGCCATGCCAGCGCCGACATGTTGAGCGAGGAAAGGCTCCTGCTGCTCGAGGAGGGCCATTGCTTGCGAGACCAGGCGCTTTCTTACTGCCACATGCTGACGCCCGAGGCGCGCGAGTCATTCGGAGCGTCCAGTCTCGCCACCATTGTGCAGATGGTTGCCAACGGCTATGGCATCACGCTTCTCCCCGAGATGGCGATCGCAAGCGAGGTTCATCATCGCGGCGACATCCGCCTGTTGCGGTTTCGCGCGCCCGAGCCTAAACGCGATATTGGGCTCGCCTGGCGCAAGACCTCTCCGCGCAAGGCTGATTTCGAGCAGCTTGGAGATTTGCTGCGCGAAATCGCGCCGCAGCTAGGGAAACGAGCACCGAGATAGCGCTTAGAGATAAGCACGCGAAGAGTGCGCGCAGAGGAGCAGGCGCTCAATTGGCGCGAGCCGCGCGGTAGGGCAGAGAAGAAGGAGGCAGGGAGACGCTGACCATCCAGATCATGGTGCTCGTGACGCTGGTGTTCTACGCTGCAGCGGGTGCCGTCGCTCTTAAGCGGCCGATCTCCGAATTCTATGCCGCGGGGCACGCCGTTCCCGCCGCGTATAACGGGATGACGATCGCGGCTTGCTTCGCTGCGGCGCTCGCCTACCCGGCGCTTGCCGGCGCCTTAAGCTCGGGATGGCGGGGCGCGCTCCTGGTTCTCGGCGGAGGGGCAGGGGGGCTTCTCGTCATCGCTTTTTTGATTGCGCCTTATCTTTCCAAATTCGGCGGCTATACCCTTCCCGATTTTCTCGGCGAACGGTTCGGCGCGGCGGGTTTACGGCCGCTTGGGGTCGTTGCCGTCTTCCTCTCGTCGCTCCCCGCGCTTGCTGCGGTGCTTCTCGCACTTGTCCTCATCGTCACCCATCTCTTCGCACTCGATCCTCTGACCAGCATGGGCGCGGCCGTGGCAATGCTCCTGCTCTGCACATTCCTCGGCGGCATGCGTTCAGCCTCGCGCGCCGGCGTCGTGCAATATGCCATCTTGCTTGCAGGCTCATTGGGGGGACTCGCGATCCTCCTCTGGCAGCGCGGTGCCCCGGCCGGGCTTGACATCAGCGCTCTGTTCGATGCAATCGCCGCGCTCAAGCTCGACATATTCGCGGCGCCCGATCGCGTGAACCGCTTGGCCCTCGTCTTTTGTCTGATCGCGGGGACGGCCGCGCTGTCGCCTCTCGTGATGCGGAGTTTCACCACGCGCTCGACCACCGAGGCGCGGACCTCATTCCTCTGTGCCGTGCCGTTCCTCTTGCTGCTGTATCTCGCCGCACCAGCCTTTACGCCGATGCTGAGTGGGGAAACGATTGCCGCCGACGATACCCCGAGCGTCGTCTTGCTTGCACTCGTCACCACGGCATCGATGGCGGCGCTCATTGCGCTCGGAAGCGGGCTCCTGCTCGCCATGGCGAACGCGGCCTCGTACGATCTCTATTACAAGTCCTTTGATCTCACCGCGCCCGCAGACCGAAGGCTCATCGTTGCACGCGGCGCGATCCTGATCGTCGCGGCTCTTGCCGCCGCCGGCGCTCTGTATCTTCCGCGCTCAATGCTCATTCTCGCCGGCACGTCGTTCTCCCTTGCCGCGAGCGCGTTCCTGCCGGCGCTCCTGCTCGGACTGTGGTGGAAACGCGCCACGGACCAAGGAGCGCTTGCCGGCATGATCGCGGGCCTGATCGTCTGCCTCTACTACATGATCGTGCCGCGTTATTTCCCCTACGCCTTCTACGAGACCTCGCGGCCCTTCTCGAGCGCGACCGAGGCGCAGGCCTCCGCCTACGATGCGCTGCAGCAGATCTACTACCTTGCCGATGCGCAGACGCGGCCGGCGATGGCGATGCTGTGGGAGGCGAATGTGCGGGCGATCGCCAATTGGTGGGGGGTGAAAGGCATCTTCGCCGGCGTGTTCGGCGTGCCGGTCGGCTTCGTCGTGGCAATCGCCGTCAGCCTACTGACGCCCGCGCCATCAGCGGACGTGCAGAATTTCGTCGAGGACCTGCGCAAGCCGCGGCCGGCTATGGCCTAGCGGGTCTCCGCGCCGGCCTATTGCGCCGAAGGATTTTCCGCCGACTGCGGGTCGGACTGATCGGGCTGGTCACCGAGCAAGCGGAAGGAGTCGCGGAAGTGCTCGGCATCGTCGTCGGTGGCGTGGCCCTTCGGTCCCGCCGACACGAGCATATAGATGCGGTCGCCCGAGGGCACGACGTCGACAAGGTGATTGATCCGGCCCTTGCCGTTATCGCCGTCAGAGATCGCCTCGAAGCCCGCGTGCCCGGCGACGGTTGCCTCACCTCTCTTGCGCAAACGGGAGTCGCTGCCCTTGGCGTAGGCATTCACGAGCTTCACGTAGAAATCGTTGGTGATCGGGCTCGGCGCCTTGCCGGCGGGATATTCGAACACGACCACTGAATAGACCGTGTCGTCGCCGACGCTCACCTGGAAATCGTATTGCAGCAGCGGGTTTTGTCCCTCGACGGGCGTGCTGGTCAGTTTCGGCGTGCCCGGGAACTCGACGGCGAAACCATGCTCCGGCGATTGGAACTCGGCCCATTGTGGCTCGCTCGGCTGCGCTGGCGTCGCCGCGGGCTGATCTTCTGCCGAAGCCGGCGAAAGCGCGGCCAGCAGGAGCGAAGCCAAGATCACGCATCTCATCGACATCGAGGGTTCCCTTCGTCGCCTGGCCGATTCGCTCATCTTAGCCGATCATGACGGAGGGTCCATCCCGGCGACGATCCTACCCTTGCGGCTGGGACTTCAGGACCTTCTCGTACATCGCCTCGGCGTCCTGCTTGAGGGCGCGGCGCGAATCCGGGCGGAGATAGAGCATATGACCCCCGGCATAATCCTCGACCTCGATGGGAAGCGCGCCGTCGAGCGGCGGGAGCTGGTCCACGAGATAAGACGGGGCGAGATAAGGCGTGATCAGATCGGTGTAGCCTGCCGCGATGAGCACCCCGAGCGAGCGGTTAGCGGCACGCGCATCCTGGATGTCGTCGATCACGCCGGCATAACCCTGATGCGTCGGGCTGGTGCCGAAATCCCATTTCGAGCGGACGTCGCGGTTGAGCAGCTCATACTTTGCGTCCGTCTTATAGGCGAGCTCGTCCTGCGCATACTGGATGAAGGCGGAGGTCCATAGCGGCACGGTCGCGTCGAGCACGGGGTCGGGTCCGCGTGGCCACGAGCTCGACGGGTTGGGATCTGGTCCGACGACACTCCCGTCATAGCGGCTCAACACCTGGCCATGGGCGCGATCGAATTCCTTGATAAACACCTCAGGTTCGATTCGCGCGAAATGACGCTCGACCACGTCCTGCGGAAGTCCGGTCAGCTCTGCGACCTCGCTGCTCGCAAGCTTTCCGCCCTGCTCGGCGCCAGAGGCAAGGGCGACGAGATACTCAGAAAGCGCATAGTGCTCGGCACCTTGCAGCGCTTTGCCAAGCGCCTCGCGCCCGGTGATGCCTTTGCTCTCGAGATCGACCGCGGCATAAGAGGGGAGCTGAAGCGCCCATGAGAGTGGGTCGTAATCCTCGCCATTGAGAAGCGCGAATTCGAGCGCGGGAGAGATGAGGACGAGCCCGCTCGGCGATCCGCCGCCTTTCTTCTGCAATTCGCGCGTGATGGTCGCGGCGCGGAAGCCGCCGTAGCTCTCGCCGGCCAAGAACACCGGGGACGACATGCGGCTGTTGTTGATGAGATAGGTGCGGATGAAGTCGGCGAGATATTCGGTGTCGTGTTCTATGCCGAAGAAATCACGCTCATCTTTGCCGTCGGCGGCATGGCTATAGCCGGTGCCGACAGGATCGACGAAAACCAGGTCGGTGAAATCGAGCCAGCTCGCATCGTTATCGACCAGACGGGAAGGGGGACCGAGAACCTCGCCCTTAGCGGACACCTCGATCACTTTCGGGCCGAGCGCGCCGAGATGGAGATAGGCCGATGCGGCGCCCGGTCCGCCATTGAACACGAAAGTGATCGGCCGTTTGGCATCGGCAGGCTCTTTAGCATAGGCGACATAGAAGATCGAAGCGATGGTCTTGCCTTGGCTATCGCGTACGGGAAGGGTACCCGCCGTGGCGGCATAGTGGATCGTCTCTCCGGAGAGCGTGATAGCGTGATGGGTGACCGATGTTGGTGGGAGGAGGTCCGGCACCGCCTCGTGCTCGGACTTCGCCTCGGCCTGCGCCTCATTTCCAGAAGGCGTGCTCGCCACGGCGAGCTCGATCGGGGTTTCTGGGGCGGCGTCCCCTTTGGGAGCTTCGGCAATCCACGCAAGTACGAGAACGCTTGCACCGAGGCCAAGGGCGCAGGCGATTCGTGGGTAAGCCTTTGTCACTTTTGCTTTGCTCCATGCTGGAGAGGGGGTGGTCGCAAAGACTTAGGCAGCCGGGTGGCGCGTCTCAAGGCGCGCCAACATTAATGATCGACCATCTAGGTGCCATGATTGTGCGGGATTTACGCATCATGCCGAGGACTATTCTGACGATCGCGCTCCTCCTCCCCATGCTTGGCGTCGCTGCTTGCGCCGACCGCGAACAGGTTCGCGCGAAGCAGATGGCCGAGGAAGCAGATGCGGCAAGTGCCGATGATGCCGCCTGCCGGCCGAAGGGTGCGCCGGGAACGGAGCCCTATGAGAGCTGTCGCAAGGAACTCGCGCAGGCGCGTGCCGAGAGAAATGCCATCCAATACCAAAAGCGGCGGGACTTCGATCGTGTGCTCGGCGCCGGCACGTCGGACACAGGCGGCAGCTACTGACTTAGACGTTGGTGTCGCCGGGGAAGGTGCCGTCAGGGTGCGGGCACTTCACGCGCTTCACATACCAACCCGGATGGTCGGATTCCCAGCGCGGGGTCACCATCATGCTCGCGCGTGAGCAGACATAAGGATCGGCGAAATTAGGCGTCGGCGCCCCGGTGCCGTAATCGTTGGGGTCGTACATCTGAACGACCTCGTTGCGGCAGGTCGCATCGTCGAGCTTGATGCCGTCGACGGGAAAGCCGTTCGCGTCCAATGGACCCTGGTTGGCGAGGGCTTGGCACACGACGAACATGAGGGCAGTTGGGGTCATTCGGGTCACCAGCAATCGATTGTTGCGGCTTCTCACGTTTACAATCGGCCGCG
>JBLMXO010000006.1:0-3601 GCA_050257815.1 Actinomycetota bacterium | reverse complement strand
TGCTGGTGATGGCGGCGCCCCGCCGGTCAATGTCCCGGCAGGACCTAAAGCCGAACAGGCTTGAGCTTCGCCCCGCTCTCTACACGCGAATGGCGGAAAGTGTCAATTGGCGCCGCCATTGGCGGTGGCGGCTGGCGGCTTGGTCGCTTGCGGCCCAGCATTGGCCGCCACATAGGCGTTGATTGCGTTGGTAACCTTGACCTTCTGCTCCGGCGGGCAGGTCGGCCGCTTAGGCGCCAGAACCTCGGTCTCGGGGCTTGGATCCGTGGCAGTCGGCTGCGCCGGCTCGCCATTCTTGGACACGGAAACAGGGGCAGCTCCATTGGCCGGAGGATTGCCCGCAGCCTTATCAGGCACTTCTTGGGTGGTGATCTTTATGCTGCCGGTGAAGTAGGACACCGAGAACATATGGAGCGCGCTGATGAGGAGCATCTGGTCTTTGCTCCACTTCTTCGTCTCCTCGCTCTTCATCAGGGTGTCGAAATTCGCGCGTGCGAGGTCCTTCAGGTCGCACACTTCCGCATAGGCCGAGCGCGTCGCGGCGCGCACGACGCGGCGTGCATCCTCGACTGGAATGACGAACTTGCTCGGGTCGCTCTTATCGATCTTGACGTCCTTGCCATCGGATCCCGCATAGCTGTCGGGGATGATCGACATCGCATAGGTCATCAGCACACGGACGGCGCTGTCGCTGAGCCCGCCCTTCTGCTCGCTCTCCGGAACGGCGGCAGGCTTGGTGCGCTGGCCGAGTTCCTCGGCCACGGTCCTAACGCCGGAACTATCGGCGGCTCTGAGCGGTACCGCTAGCAGGAGCGCACACACGGCGGCGGCGGCGGCGGCGCCCCACTGAATACTCGCCATTCGCATCAGAGCCCCCCTCCTTCCCGTGGCGGAAGCTAGCATCGTTTCCGGCCATCGCAATAGGAGAAACGGGGCGGAACTATGACACCTTGTCATCCTTGACTCGGCGGACGCGCGAGAGTGCCGCCACGATCCCGCGCCACGTGCGAACATCTTGTTCGGTTGCGCTCATGCGGTGGAACATGTTGCGAATACTGCGCACCATCGAGGCGCGCTTCTCAGGAGGATAAAGAAATCCCGTGCGATCGAGCTCCGACTCGAGATGCTCGAACAGGGCGAACAGTTCCTCGCGCGTCGCCGGGCGCGTATCTTGAAAGGTTACGCCCTCCACGATCGGTCCATCGAATTCTGTAACGCGACCGAGCGAGAGAGCCGCGCTTTCACCCTTCAGCCATTCATAACCGAACAACAGCACCGCCTGCGGCAGGCTGAGCGAGGCGAAATCGGGATTGACCGGCGCGGTGAGGATCGCGTCGGCGAGCGCAATCGTGTCGTTGTCGAGACCGCTCCGTTCTGGCCCAAACATGACCCCCGTCAGCTCGCCGCGGCGGCCACGCTCGCGCAGTTCGCGCGCAGCGCTTTCGGGTGAGAGCACGGGCTTCACCATCTCGCGGGGCCGCGCGGTCGCGGCAAGGACATAATTCAGCTCAGCGATCGCCCCCTCGGTGGTCGCGTAGACTTGTGCGCCCTCTACGAGATAGGAGGCGCCGGCCGCAGCGGCGTGGGCCTTCTCGTTCGGCCAGCCGTCGCGCGGCGCGACGAGCCTCAGGTCGGCAAGCCCGAAATTCGCCATGGCGCGGGCGGCAAAGCCGATATTCTCGCCAAGTTGGGGCTTGACGAGAACGATTGCGGGCCCGGCCCTACTCTTCTCAAATCTTGCTTTCATCGCTGAAGCACGATGCTATAGGGAACAACCCACCGCAATGGGGCCGAGCACGCGCAGTACACGCCGCAAAGAGCCTCTTTTCCGCGCCGGAGCGACGAAGATCGTGAACAAGATTAAGGTAAAAAACCCAGTCGCAGACCTCGACGGGGACGAGATGACGCGAGTCATCTGGCAGATGATCAAGGAGAAGCTGATCTTCCCCCATCTCGACCTGCCAGTCCTCTATTTCGACCTTTCGATCCAGAACCGCGACGCGACCGAGGATCAGGTCACGATCGACGCGGCTCACGCCATCCAGGCCTGCGGGGTCGGCGTGAAATGCGCCACCATCACGCCTGACGAAGCGCGGGTGAAGGAGTTCGGGCTGAAGAAGATGTGGAAGTCGCCGAACGGCACCATCCGCAACATTCTCGGCGGAGTGATCTTCCGCGAGCCGATCATCTGCAAGAACGTGCCGCGCCTCGTGCCGGGCTGGACCAAGCCGATCGTCATCGGCCGTCACGCCTATGGCGACGTCTATCGCGCTACCGACTTCCGCGTGCCGGGCAAAGGCAAACTCACCATCTCCTTCGTGGGTGAGGACGGCACCAAGATCGAGCATGAGGTGCACAACTTCAAGGGAAGCGGCGTGGCACTCGCCATGTACAATCTCGACGACTCGATCCGCGACTTCGCGCGCGCGGCCTTCAATTACGGCCTCGTCCGCAACTACCCGGTCTACCTCTCGACGAAGAACACCATCCTCAAGGCCTATGACGGGCGCTTCAAAGACATCTTTGCCGAAATCTTTGCGAGCGAGTTCAAGGCCGAGTTCGACAAGCGGGGCTTGACTTATGAGCACCGGTTGATCGACGACATGGTCGCTGCCTGCCTCAAGTGGTCGGGCGGCTATGTCTGGGCCGCCAAGAACTATGACGGAGACGTGCAGTCGGATACGGTGGCGCAAGGTTTCGGCTCGCTCGGGCTGATGACGAGCGTGCTGATGACGCCTGACGGCAAGACGGTTCTCGCCGAGGCGGCGCACGGAACCGTGACTCGACACTACCGTCAGCATCAGCAGGGGCGTGCGACCTCGACCAACGCCACGGCCTCGGTGTTCGCCTGGTCAGGCGCTCTCAAGCATCGTGCCAAGCTCGACGACAATGCCGAGCTGCTCCGCTTCGCCGAAACACTCGAACGTGTGGTCGTGGGCACGATCGAGTCCGGGTTTATGACCAAAGACCTCGCGCTTCTGGTTGGAGCCGATCAAAGCTGGTTATCGACTGCCGGCTTTCTCGACAAGATCGACGCCAATTTGAGGAAAGAGATGGCCGACCGCGCCGCGGCCTGAGCCCTATGATGTCTCGGTCTCGCTGCGCCTCTGCCGTTTGCGACCTTTCGCCAGCGCCTCGTCGGTGGCTGCCCGTTCTTGAGCGACCTTGCGGATGCGATTCATGATATCGGGGTGGCGCCGCCCAAGCCGGGACAAGGACTGGCTGTCGAGCACATAGACGCGACAGCGCGTCTTGGCGACGACGTCATGCTTGTGACGGCGGTGCTCAAGCAGCGCCATCTCGCCGAAGAAATCGCCCTCCTTCAATGTCGCATGATGGCCCGGGGCGGTCTCGACGATCGCCTCACCGCTGGCGATGATGAACATGGCATCACCGGGGTCATGGCTGCGGACCATGGGAACACCGGGCAAATAATTTCGCGTGTAGAGCAGCTTGGTGATCTCGGCCACCTCGCTGTGGTCCATCGAGGCGAAGAGCGGCACGCGAGCGAGCATGCTCCACGTCACGACGAATTGATGGCGGCTCGATTCCTGGCTGAAGCCGGTAGCAATGATCGCGACGGGGAGCGCGATCATGCCGA
>JBLMXO010000005.1:0-21929 GCA_050257815.1 Actinomycetota bacterium | reverse complement strand
TTGGTCTTCGGCCGTGTCTTGGTGATGATATGGGTGCCGGTGTCGTCGCCCCGGCGAGGATCGCCGTTCCGCGCCATCGTCAGCCTGTATGTGGCGTCTCGTTCTTCATCTGCCAAGGAGTCTGGCCGCGTTCGAAGCGACCCACTCAAACCATTCTAGCGTCATCGCGCCGACAACCGCAAATCGCCGAGCGCCATCCACCAATAACATAGTGTGAGTTGCCGACAGGAAAACGGAAAAAAAAAGACCCGAGGGCGACCCCCGGGTCTTTTCGATGGGAAAAGTGTGGAGTGTAGTGACGCCGCTACGCGACCTTCTTGGTGAAGGCAGCCTCGACGGGCTTGTAGGCGTCCTTGGCGAGGCCAACATACATCTCACCGAGCTTGGACATCTCGGCGACGTAGGTGTCATAGGCCTTCTTCGCGTACTGGGATTGAATCTCGATCGCCTGCTCGATCGACTTGGCGCCGATCAGCTGCTCGAAAGCGCGGGTCGAATCCTCGAACGCCTTCTTGGAATAGTCGGTAATCTCGGCGGCAATGGCCTGGAAGCCCTTGTTGACCTCACCGAACGAACGGACGGTCGCATCAAAACCGTCTTTGCCTACCTTCTGGAACTCTTCGAAACCTTTCATCATGGGAGCCTCATCCTCGACAATAACCGGGTTGCGCGATTGCTGCGAACGCGAGGCATATATATGCGTTGCACAAAAACCGTCAACCAAAATTTTTTGCACTGCACAATGAACCTGTAGGCCTTTGCTTAACGCTTTGGCAATAGACGAATTTTAGCCTTGTTTCCCACGTCAATTGTGGCGGCTGCGGCGTGGAGGCGGTCGCCAGTGGGGTCGGGCGCGAGCGGAATTGCGCCGAGGGAAGGTTCGTCAAACGGGGGAAGGCTACAGCCTTCTGACTTTGGTGGGGATCGGCACGCATCATCGCAGGACGTGGTTTGGGCGAGCACTCATGCTTGCGCTCGCTCTCCTGTTCGCGCTTTCGGCCATGGCGATGCCGAGCGCCGAAGCCTTGGCTGCCAAGCGGCGCTCCTCGGGATCGGGCACACCGGCCGTCGCGGCGGCCATCGTGGTCGACATGAACACGGGCATTATCCTCTATGCGAAGGAGCCCGACACGCCGCGCTATCCTGCCTCTCTCACCAAGATGATGACGCTCTACGTCCTCTTTGGCTGCCTCAAGGACGGAAAGATTTCACTCTCCTCCGATCTCACGGTGACGGCGCACGCGGAGAGTCAGGCCCCAACCAAATTGGGCCTCAAGCAAGGCACGACCATCAAGGTCGAGGATGCCATCAAGGCGCTGGTGACCCAATCGGCTAACGACGCAGCCGTGACCATCGCCGAGAACCTCGCCGGTAGCGAGCCGAACTTCGCGCGCTATATGAACCAAACGGCGCGCAGCCTCGGCATGAGCAATACCACCTTCCGCAATGCCTCTGGTCTGCCCGATGACGAGCAGGTTACCACCGCGCGAGACATGGCGACCCTCGCCACGCACCTGATCCACGACTACCCCCAGTATTACGACGTCTTCCAGACGCGCTATTTCACCTATAACCGCCGCAAATACCGCAATCACAACCACCTTCTGTTCGGTTACAAGGGCACTGACGGCATCAAGACGGGTTACACCCGGGCAAGCGGATTCAACCTCACAGCCTCGGTGCATCGCGGCGACAAGCATCTCGTGGCCGTAGTGCTCGGCGGCAAGACTGGCGCCCAGCGCGATGCCGCCATGCGCGCCCTCCTTGATGCGCACTTCGCCGAAGCCTCGACGACCAAGCCCACGCCCGAGCAGTTGGTCGCGGCGCTCGTGCCGCCAGGCGCGGCCCCCCAACCCGTGGCACAAGCCCCAGCACCACCGGCAAAGCCAGTGGTAGCCAAGCCGACCCCGGCCAAGCCAGCGGTTGCGGCTGCAGCGCCGATGCCGGCTGCGACCACGCCAGCCCCCACGGCCGCGCCAACAACTACGCCTGCCGCGACTGCGCTCGAACCAAAGCCCAAGGCACCCAACTTCGCCATGGCGTCGCTGGCACCTGAGCCTTCAACGGTGGGGACCCCCAATGACGAAGCCGAGGGCGATACGGCGGACGCCTCCGACGCCCTCGCCGATGCGCCGCTGCCGTGGAGCGGCAAAAAGCCCGCGAAACAAAAATATGCCGGCGCCTTCCACGTCCAGGTCGGCGCCTACACCTCAGAGTCGGATGCCGAGAGCCGCCTCGGCGTGGTGCAGCAAGAGGCTGGCGATTTGCTCGACGGCCACCTCCCCTTCACCACCTCCTTCACCAAGGATGGCACCGACTGGTATCGCGCCCGCTTCGCCGGCTTCTCCAAAAGCGACGCACAGATCGCATGCGACGCCCTCAAGAAGATGTCCGTCGACTGCGTGGTGATGAAGGCCGAATAAGCTCCGAGTTCCCTTGCGCGTACTAGTCGCGGTGCAGCCAGTCACGCATTCGCGCCTCGCGCTGATCCCACCGCACGTCTTCGTCCTCCGCCGCATAGACCAGCCGCCCGTCGAGATAGGCGGCCAGCACCTTCGTGTCCTGGATCGTCTCTGGATCGATCGACAGGATATCGCGATCGAGGATGACGAGGTCGGCGCGCTTTCCCGGTTCTAGGCTTCTCGTCGTTTTATCCTGCTTCATCGCATAGGCAGCGTTGATCGTGTAAGCATCGATCGCGGTCGTGAGCGGAACGCGTTCCTCGATGTTGAGCGGCTTCTGCCCTTTGCCGCCCGCGCGCGTGACGGCAGTTTGAAACGCCCGAAACGGATTGTAGGAGGAGATACCCCAATCGCTGCCGCCGATGATGGTAGCGCCCGCGTCGTGCAGGCTGCCGGCAGGATAAAGGTAGCGATATCTCTCCGGGCCGAGATAAGGCTCGATCGGTCCCTCGATTGCCGGCTCACGTTTGGCCCACTCAAGCTGCATGTCGGCAAGCACGCCCAGCTCCCTGAAGCGGGGGAAATCGGCCGGGTCGACCAGCTGCAGATGGGCGATCTGGTGCCGGTTATCCCTATCGCCGTTCGCCTTGCGCGCAGCAGCGAAGGCATCGAGGCTCGCACGCACGGCAAGGTCGCCGATGGCACGGATATGCACCGTGAGCCCGGCAGCATCAAGCTTCTGCACCAGCCGAGCAAAGCGCTCAGGGTCGAAATAGAGATCACCTGACTTATCGGTCGGCTTGCCGTCGGCGTCGAGATAGGGCTAAAGCAGCGCCGCGGTCTGCGCCGGGTATTCCATCACGCCGTCGGCAAACACTTTGACGACGCCGGAGCGAAGGAAATCAGGGTCGATGTCGCCGGCCTTGCTTGCAGTAACGAGGCGCGCCACCGCCTCGTCGCTGTCATCGTTCGGATCGGCCACATAGATCGCCATGCGCACGCGCATGGGCAACCTGCCGGTATCGTGCAGCAGCTGCCATACCTTGGCTTCGGCCGGCGTGACATAAGCGTCCATCAGCGAGGTGATGCCCAAGGCCGACATTTTGGTCAGCTCGGCCGCCGTGAGCTCCGCCTGATGCTCGATGCTGGGCACCGGAATCTTGTCGGCAACGAAAATCGCGGCACTGTCGGCGAAGGAGCCCGTCGGAGCACCTGAGGCATCACGGTCGATCTTGCCGCCGCGCGGATCGGGCGTTTCAGCGGTCACTCCCAATAGCTCAAGCCCGCGACTGTTGACCCACACCGTGTGCCCGTCATTGCCTTCGAGCGCGATTGGCCTCTTCGCCTCGATCATGTCGAGGTCTTTTGCCGTCGCCTGGAAGCCGTAATTGTCGAGCTGCGCCGCCTCAAACCATTCATCGGCACCGCCCTCGTCTTTGGCGAGACAGGCCTGGATCACAGGCTTGAGCGTATCAATGGTGGCTCTGACGCCAGCTAGGCTGCACTTGGCGCCGTTGACGGCGCCAATGATCGGGTGAATGTGCGTGTCGATCATACCGGGCAGGACGAGCGTTCCGGCGAGGTCGACGACCTGAGTCTTTGGGCCGATCAGCGTGTCCATCTCCGCGTCGTCGCCGACGGCGATGATGGTGTTGCCCGAGAACGCAATGGCCTGCTTGATCGACCGCGCTGGGTCGGCCGTGTAGATCTTGCCATTGCGGAGTACGACGTCGGCCTTGCCCTGTTCCTCGGCGTTTGCCGCGGTAAACATCGAGAGCGGCAAGAGAGCGACCCCGGCCCAAAATGCAGTTCGAGCAACCAATCCCTTGATCGTCATTCGGCGCCTTCCTCCCAAGTCCTCCGCCCGCCTCATTTGCGGCCGAGCAGAACGTCTTTCGCTTCGTTGATACGGGCGGCGAGATAGGTCGAGCCGCCCTGGTCTGGATGCATCTTCATCATCAGCCGCCGATGCGCTTGGCTAATGTCCTCCTCACTCGCGCCCTTCTTGAGCCCGAGGACGGCATACGCTTCCTCCATGCTCATGCGATTCGAGCGGGCCCGCCCGCGTGGTGCCTCCTCTTTAGCAGTTTTCTCCGCGGTTTGGTCGCGCCAGCCGGGCAGGCGCCAGTCGAGATAGGCCTCGATCAGAGCTGCCTCCTGTGCCCCGCCCGTTTGTAGCTCATCGAGCAGCTCCAACACCTCTCTGTCGGAAAGTGAGGAAAGCTCACGCCCCGAGAATCGCCCGGCCAGCACTTTTCCATCCATCCGGCCTGTGTCGTGATCGAGCGCCATCTCGAGTCGGTCAGTGCGCACACGTGAGGCCTGACCCGGCGATTTGCTCCCCGAGCCGAACGGGCTTCCGCCGCCAATTCCTTTGACGCCGACCAGAGCGAGCCCGAACACGGCGAGAGGAATGGCGATCGGCAGAGCGCCGCGCAGCGCAAGGAACCCAGCGGCAGCAAGCATTACGCCGCCACCGAATTTGCGCAGCGCAACGGCAAGCTTACGCGGGTCCGTGCCGACGACCAGCTTTCCCAAGAGGATGAGCCCGACAAGGACAGCGCAGCCGACGAGAAAATAGACCATGGAGTTTGGCCATCAGCCGAGCTGCTCGAGGAGGCGCAAGGCAGCTCCGCTCTGCGTCGCCTCGCGGAAGTCGGCAAGCGCCTTGCGTCCGCCAGCAGCATAGACGGCGACGGCCTTCAATAACTCTCTGAGCTGCCGAGCCGAGCCCGCATCGAAGCGGCAATGAGCGCCGCGCGAAAGCCGGGCAATTTCCTTGAAGGCCTTCTCGGCCTTTGGATCGTAGCCCTCCTGGAACAGGAACACCGGTACGCCGATCAGGCCAAGCTCGCCCGCGAGACGGCTGAGCTGGTCGACATCCTCCTCCATGCAGTCGCCCACATAGATCAGCGCATTGACCTTTCGGGTTTCGCTCTCGCGGCGCGCATGCGCGAGCACTTTGCGGATCTGGGTCAGGCCGCCCTCGCAGCTCACTTTGCGCATCAGCGTGGCAAGCGCCGCCGGGTCGCTCACCCATTTCGAGGCCTGGCATTCGCCGAAGCCGCGGAAATAGACGAGCTGCACGTCGAGGCCGCCGACCTGCTTAACCGCCTCGAACATGTCGGCCTGGAGCTCGAGCGCCAGGTCCCAGGTCGGCTGCCGGCTCATGGTCGCATCCATGGCGAAGATGAGCCGCCCGCTGCCAGAGCCGGCAGGTTTGAGCGCGCGCACGTCTCTGAGAAAAGCGTCGACCTCGGCGCTGGTCGAGCGCTGGCCAGCGACCTCGCCTGTTTCTGTTCTTGCTGGGGCTTTCGGCTGAGCCATTTCCGCGAACTCCGCGCCAAGCCGGTTTCTCGCGCTATAAATGGACCCTTATCGCGCCCGCGACAATGGCACTCAGGGCTCGTCGGTAGCGGCCAGCAGGCTCGCATTGCCCCCAGAGGCCGTGAGATCAGTCGAGCGCACCCGCTCGACGGCGAAGGCTTGGAGATAATTCGGCCCCCCCGCCTTGGGGCCTGTTCCCGACAGTCCCTCTCCTCCGAAAGGCTGGACACCGACCACCGCCCCGATCTGATTGCGGTTCACATAGACATTGCCGACCTTGACGCGAGCGGCGACGAAATCTGCCGTCGCCTTGATGCGGCTATGCAGAGAGAGCGTCAGCCCGTAACCGGTGGCGTTGATCGCCTCGCACACCTCACCGAGATGGCCCCCCTCATAGCGCACCACATGCAGGATGGGCCCGAACACTTCGTGGCTAAGGACGGCGATCGACGGGATCTCGTAGATGGCTGGCGTTACATAAATACCATGCGCATGCTCGGCACCAAGCGGCAGGTCGAGCAGCTCGCGCGCTTCTGTACGCATGCGTAGCTTGTGGGCCTCGAGCGCACCCTTGGCCCCCTCGTCGATCACAGGCCCGATATCGGTTGCGTAGTCGAGCGGATCGCCAACCTTGAGCTCCCGCGCCGCGCCGAGCAGCATGTCGAGGATCGGCTCCGCCACATCATCCTGAAGAAACAGCACGCGAAGCGCCGAGCAGCGTTGGCCTGCACTATCGAAAGCAGACATGAGCGCATCGTCGACCACCTGCTCGGGTAGCGCCGACGAATCGACGATCATCGCATTTTGCCCGCCGGTCTCGGCGATCAGCTTGACGATCTTGCCGTCCCGCACCGCAAGCTGCCGGTTGATGGCGATCCCGGTGTCAGTGCCGCCGGTGAACACGACGCCGTCGACACGAGGATCACCGACAAGCGCTGTGCCGACGACCTCGCCCCTGCCAGGAAGGAGATACAGTACGTCGGGTGGAACGCCGGCCTTGTGCATCAACCTCACAGCGCGGGCGGCGGTGAGCGGCGTCTGCTCCGCCGGCTTGACGACCACGGCGTTGCCGGCGGCAAGCGCCGCTGCGATCTGTCCGGTGAAGATGGCGAGCGGGAAATTCCACGGCGAGATTGCGGCGAACACCCCGCGCCCGTGGAGCGAGATCTCGTTCTTCTCCCCGGTCGGACCTTTGCGTTCACGCGGGCTTGCGAATTGCCGTCGCGCTTCCGCCGCTGAATAGCGGAGATGATCAACGGCCTCACGCAGATCGCCTTGCGCATTCGCGAGCGTCTTGCCGGCCTCGCGCACCAAAAGCGCCATCAGCCCCGCGCGGTCTGCCTCGAACAGGTCTGCGGCGCGGTCGAGCACGCTTGCGCGTGCATCACCACCGCGCCGATCCCATGCGTCAGAGGCTCCCTGGGCGGCTGCGAGCGCACGCTTGATGGCCTCTGGGCTTGCCGTCCGGCATGTGCCCACCACGACGCGGTGGTCGTGCGGCGAGGTAATCCAGGCCACCTCCCCGCCCTCCCCGATCTCCTCGCCCGAGACAATTGGGTTGGCGGACGCAGGGCTCGCGAGTGCACGCTCCAGCGCCTGCAACAGCGGTTCGCGCACGGTCGGTTCGAACAGGGGCAGTCCGAGACTGTTGCGGCGCTCAGGCTGGAAGAGATCGGGCGGCAGCGGGATCAGCGGATTGGCCTTCTCCGGCAGGGCAGCGGCCTTCTCCACGGGATCGGCGACGATCACCGATATCGGCGCCGCATCATCGGCAAGGCGATTGACGAAGGAGGTGTTGGCGCCGTTCTCCAACAGCCGCCGCACGAGATAAGCGAGCAGGTCACGATAGCCGCCAACCGGCGCGTAGATGCGGCACGGCTTGCTGAGGGACTCGGGGCGCACCACCTCGCGATGCAGCGCCTCTCCCATGCCGAAGAGGCGCTGGAACTCATAAGGCCTGTCCCCAGCGATCGTCGCAAGCCAGGCGACGGTGTGCGCGTTATGGGTGGCGAATTGCGGATAGAAGCAGTCCGGGCGCTCGAGCAGCGCCCGCGCCGCGGCGAGATAGGCGACATCGGTGTTCAGCTTGCGGGTGAACACGGGGTATCCGGCCAGTCCCGCTTCCTGAGCCCATTTGATCTCGCTGTCCCAATAGGCGCCCTTCACCAGCCGCACCGGGATACGTCGGCCGGTAGCCTCGGCAAGCGCCGCGAGATAGTCGATCAGCGGCAGAGCACGCTTGCTGTAGGCCTGCACCGCAAGCCCAAGTCCGTTCCAACCCGACAGCGTCGCATCGGCGAACAGCGGCTCGAGCAGAGCAAGCGACAGGTCGAGCTTGTCGGCCTCCTCGGCATCGATCGTGAGCGGAAGCCAAGCCTCCTTCATCTTCGCCGCGAGCGCGAGGACTTGTGGGAAAAGTTCGTCCTTGAGCAGTGCCCCTTGGGAGGGCGTATAGCGAGGGTGGAGTGCGGAGAGTTTGACTGACAGCCCCGGGCGCGCGTGCAACGTGTCTTCACCGCGCTCGCGTGGCACCGCCGCCCAATGAGCGATAGCGGCAACGGCGTCGTCGTAGCGCTTCGCGTAGCGCCTAGCATCTTCACGGGTTCGTGCAGCCTCGCCTAACATGTCGAAGGAGAAACGGTAGCCTTGGCGGCTCTCCTCCTCGGCATTGGCGAGCGCGTCGGAGATCGTCTCGCCGAGCACGAATTGTCGTCCGAGAATACGCATGGCCTGGCGCAATGCCTGGCGGACGACCGGCTCACCGCTCCGCGCGACCAGCCGCTGCACGCGGCTTGCAATGTCTCCCTTGTCGCTCTCGGACCAGTCGACGATGTGACCGGTGAGCATCAGACCCCAGGTCGAGGCGTTGACGAGGAGTGAGTCCGAGTGGCCGAGATGGCGCGACCAGTCGCCTGAGCCGATCGTACCGGCGATCAGTCGGTCAGCCGTGGCAGCATCGGGAATGCGCAGCAAGGCCTCGGCGAGGCAAAGCAGCAGCACGCCCTCCTCGCTCGACAAGCCATATTCATGCAGCAGCGAGTCGACGCCACCCTGCTCGCGCCGCCCTTGGCGCGCGGCCTTGACGAGGCTGGTCGCGAGACGCTCGATGTCGCGCCGCTCATCATCGTTTGTACGCGCCTTGGTGATCAGAGTATCGACCAGCGGTCCCTCTTCGGCGAGCAGCGCAGCGCCGATCGCCTCACGTTCTGGCAACGCAGCGGGGACACCGATCTCGCGCTTTGGCTTGCCCATGGGACAAGTCTACCTCTTTGCCCAGGTTGGCTTCCACACGCCGGGGCGCTATCGTCCCCGGCCCCGGAGACAAAGCATGGCGAGCCCACTCATCCCCGTCCGCACAGTCAGCGACTTGAGGTCCAACACCGCCAATTGGCGCAAGGCTGGAGACAGCGTCGCTCTCGTCCCCACCATGGGCGCTCTGCATGCCGGCCATCTGTCACTTGTGAAGCTCGGAAAGAGCAAATGCGACCGCGTGGTCGTATCGATCTTCGTCAATCCCATTCAGTTCGGGCCGCGAGAGGACTTTAGCACCTACCCGCGCGAGGAGGCGGCGGACCTCGACAAGCTTGCAAAGGCCGGGGCCAGCCTCGTCTTTGTGCCCGACACGGCTGAGATGTATCCGACCGGCTTCAGCACTCATGTGAAAGTCTTCGACTTGACTGAGGATCTCTGCGGCGCAGCGCGGCCCAATCATTTCGAGGGCGTCGCCACGGTGGTCACCAAGCTTTTGCTGCAGGCCGCTCCCGACATCGCCGTGTTCGGCGAGAAGGACTATCAGCAGCTTCTCGTCATCAAGCGGCTGGTTCTCGACCTCAACATCCCGGTCGAGATCCTAGGCGGCCCGATCGTGCGCGAGAGTGACGGTCTCGCGCTCTCCTCGCGCAACGTCTATCTCTCGCCTACGGAGCGCAAAACAGCGCCTTTGCTCTATCAGACCATCCGCGAGATCGCCGCCGATCTCGCCCGCGGCGAAGGCGCCGACGCAGCCGCGCTCGCCGGCCGCTTCAAGCTGGAAGCTGCGGGATTTCGCATCGACTACGTCGCCGTGCGCGACCCCGATACGTTGAAGCCGCTCTCGGGTCCGGTGAAACCTGGCGCGCGCGTGCTCGTCGCCGCCTACCTCGGCAAGACCCGTCTCCTCGACAACGTCGCCGTACCCGCTGCTACCAGTCGATAAGCCTAAGCTCGCGCAAATCCTCCCGCATCCGCGGCGGCACTTCGTCGTCCTCACCCTGGTAGGCCTTCACATCCTTCGGCGCGTCAGCGGCTTCGAGATACCGCCAGCCCTGGAAGGCGTGGCGAGGCTGCGCGCGCGTCGTGACCAGCTCTTTATCGAGCAAGATGCCACAACAGGCCCTACCATCGTCCTTGGTATCAGGTCTGAGATTGATGATGTGCTGGCGCACCAGCACGAACCCCTTGATCACCCAATAGAGAGAGCCGCCGTCGAGAATTTCGTCGCCCCGTTTCGGCGTCTGCAGTGTGCGGTGGCAAAGCTCGACCCGCTTCCGCTCGCGCCCGAGCCATTTCAGGCGTTCCACCTGCCAATCGGCGAGTTCCTTGACGGTATCGCAGCCAACGCAAAGCTTGACGAGATGCACAGTCATCGCGAGATCAATGGGCCATGAACAGCGGGATGGTGGCTTCCTCGAGCATGGTCAAGGTCACACCACCTAAGATGAACTCGCGCCAGCGCGAATGGTGAAATGCTCCCATCACGATCATGTCGGCTCCAAGCTCCTTGGCCTTGGCAAGGATCGTCTTGCCGATATCGCCCTCGCCGGTCGCAAAGCGCATCACCTCTGCGGCGATGCCTCGGCGCTTAAGGTGCGCGACCATGTCGTCGACCTCGGGCTCTTCGCCCCTTTCTTCCGCAACGCCGACGAGAAGCACAACGCGCTTCGGCGCCTTAAGAAACGTAAGCGCGTCGTTGAAGGCGCGCGCTGCCTCGGCACTTCCATCCCAGGCCGCGACCACAGTGCCTGCGACCTCAATCCTCCCGCATGCCGAGGGCACGATCATGACCGGACGTCCCGAGGCGAACAAGCAGCGCTCGACCAGCGCATATTGGCCAATAAGCGGATCGCCATCGCGCGGCTGGCCGATAATAGCAAGGTCGACGTGCCGCGCCGCGCAGGCGAAGTCGCGCGGAAGCTCCTCGCTCATGCCCTCCAGCAGGCGTCCCTCGGCGCTAACGCCGTGGGCCTCAGCGTGCGCCTTGAAGGTCTCTAACGCCGTCTCGCCCTGCGCCTTAACACCTTCGAGGGCTTCGCTGATATTGGCGAGTCCGACGTCGGCGCCGTAAAGCGGCAAGAGCGCCGTTGGCGCGAAGGCAATGCCGAGCACGTGCGCGCCGTGTTCCTTGGCGAGAGCCACGGCAAATTCCACCCGCTCCTTGGTGGCCTCGGCGCCGTCCACATAGACGACGATGTCGTTAACGCTCATGCCGAGGCCATCCTTTTCGCCCGTTAATCCTTGCGTCGAGCCTCATCCCCGAAAATCTCTGTCCACCTCGATTTTTCCAATGATCACAGGAGCATGACAAGCGCGTGAGGCCGGTTAAGGCCCGGATTCACGGAGCTTTGATAAGGAGTGACGCAAGACCTTCCGGAACAAGGGCTATAGCTCGGGTGTTGGCGTTTCGCCACGAGTGCCTAAAACTCATGCACAGGAGAGGAATATGAAGCTCAACCGGAAGTCTGGTGCTAACCTTGCGATGACTGCCGCCGTCCTCGTCGTCACTGGCGCGACCCTGATCAGCGCGGCGTCCGCCGACACGGTCATGGGACGCTGCTTCGGCGTCAATGGCTGTAAGGGCCAGGGCAATTGCAAGAGCACCAAGAATGATTGCAAGGGCAAGAATGCTTGCAAAGGCCAGGGCTGGCTCTCGATGCTCCAGTCCGAGTGCTCCGACAAGCAAGGCCAGTGGGAAGCAATCCCTCCGTCTTAGGTCATTTACAGGGGAGCCGGCCGGTGCCGGCTCCCACATTCTTTCGGAGCGCGGGGCATGATCACCGAGAAGCCGCCCTATTTGGGTTTCGGCTTGGGGCTTAGACCCCAGCATTATCAGGAAATCCTTGACGGCAACCCCGCCATCGACTGGTTCGAGATCATCTCTGAGAACTACATGATCGAGGGCGGCCAGCCCCTCTACATGCTAGATCAGATCCGCGAGCGTTATCCGATTGTCATGCACGGTGTCTCGTTGTCGATCGCCTCCACGGCACCGTTCGACATGGACTATCTCAGAGCCCTGAAGAGCCTCGCCGAGCGCCTCAAGCCGAAATGGATTTCCGATCACCTCTGCTGGACTGGCGTCCATGGGGTGAACCTGCATGACCTTCTCCCCATCCCCTACACGCAAGAGGCGCTCGACCACGTGGTCGACCGCGTCAACTTCGTGCAGGATCTCCTCGGCCGGCGCTTCACCGTCGAGAACGTGTCGACCTACGTCACTTTCGCCCAATCGGAGATGAGCGAATGGGAGTTCGTGAGCGAGCTCGCGCGGCGCACTGGATGCTGGCTACTGTTCGACGTCAATAACGTCTATGTCAGCGCTTTCAACCACGGTTTCTCTAGCCTTGATTTCCTGCATGGCACGCCGCGCGACCAAGTCGTGCAGTTCCATGTGGCCGGGCATAGCCATGAGGAGACCCACATCATCGACACCCACGACCACCCGGTGTGCGATGAGGTATGGGATTTCTATCGCGAGGCCGTTCGCTATTTCGGGCCGGTCTCGACCATGATCGAGCGTGACGACAACATCCCGCCTCTCGCCGAGCTTGTCGAAGAGCTCGACCACGCCCGGTCAATCGCCCGCGAGGTACTTGGCACCAAGGCCAGCGCCCCTCGCCTCGTGGCGGCGGAATGAAAAGCCTCAAGGAGATTCAGGACGAATTCCAGCGCGGCATCCTTGCCGGCGACGATGCAATCCTCGCCGAGGTCAATGACAGTGGCAAGGAGGAGCGTGCGGTCCTGTTCGGCGTCTATCGCAACGCCTATGTCGCCCGCCTCGCCGAAATCCTCGGCGAGGATTACGAGCAGGTCCATGCCTATCTCGGCGATCGTGCCTTTGCCAATCTGGTGAGGGCCTATATCGCGGGAAATCCGTCAGACCAGCGGAGCGCCCGGTGGTTCGGGCGCCACATACCTGCCTTCATCGCCAAGAGCAAGACGTTCGCCGATCATCCCGAGGTGGCTGAGATCGCGACGCTTGAGAAGGCTCTAGCCGATGCCTTCGACGGCCCGGACGCAGAGCCGCTTCGGTTGTCCCATCTCGCCGAGGTTCCGGCTGACGCGTGGCCGAACCTCGTGTTCACGCCGCATCCAACCGCGATCCACCTGACCTTCGCGACCAATGCCGCGGAGATCTGGCGCGCTCTCAAGAACGAGGCCGCCCCGCTGAAGCCCGTAAGGCTGCCCGAGCCGCAAGCAATCCTCGTCTGGCGCGATGGGTTCTTGGCCCACTTCAAGCCGCTCTCGACCGAGGAAGCAATGATGTGGGACGAGGCGGCCAAGGGCGTGCGCTTCAGCGTGCTGTGCGAGATGGTGGCAACCTTCGCCGGAGAGGATGAGGCCGAGCTCCGCGCCGCGACCTACCTCAACGGCTGGGTCGAGATGGGCGTGCTCGCTGGCTTTAGTCTGGACCCTCGCGAGCCGCTTCCCAGCGTTAGCCGCTGACGTCGTGCTTTAGCGGCGCGGGGAATAGCGCATTGCTCCGGCCACTGAGCCAATAGGCTAGTAGTCCCACCCATTCGCGCGTGGCGGTATCGACCCGCCGCAAGCCCTCCGAGATCTTGTCGAATGGCCGCGTCAGATCGGCCTCCCCACGCGTGCGGTAGTCCACCGGCCAGGATCCGACGTCAAACCCCGCGGCTCGAAAGGCGCCCATCGCGCGCGCCATATGATAGGCCGAAGTGATAAGCACCCAACGCGTGCCCGGGCCGAGAAGGCCTTGCTTGGTGAGTTCTTCCTTGAGGAAGACAGCGTTCTCGTAAGTGTCGCGTGCGTTGGCTTCGAGGATCAGCTGCTCGCGCGGCACGCCGAGCGCAGTCAAGAGAGAGGAAGCTCCCTCCGCCTCGCTGCTAGACCTATAGAGAATCCCAGCGTCCCCGCCGGAAAACGCGATTTTGGCCTCGGGAAAGCGCTTGGCGAGGATCACGGCCTCCACGATACGCTCACCCGCCTCGTTCAGCGTGGGCGCATGCCGCGCGCCGCCGACAAGCCTGTCCTCAGCGCCTCCGAGCAGGACAAAGCCCGTGGGCGCGGGAGGCTTGGCGAGATCGGTGCGCGGGAAGCGGTCCTCGAGGGGAAGAATGAGCGCGTTGCCGAGTGGAGACAGACCCGCCAGCAGCAGAAGGATCGCACCGACCGTGACGAAGCGCCTCCCCCACCGCGCCCAGCCGGTCCAAATCAGGATCGCACCGTAGCCGATGAGGAGCGCGATCAGCGTCGAAGGCTGCAGCACGAACCACAGCGCCTTGGCGAGATAAAAAAACATCGTCCCCCTTGGCGCCTATACTAACCACAATGCCGCCAATCCGAGAAAGGCGAAGAAGCCCACGCAATCCGTGCACATCGTCACGAAAACGCCCGAGGCGATGGCGGGATCGAGCCGCACGGCATAAAGCCCGAGTGGAATGAGGATTCCCGCAAGCGCCGCCACCAGCAGGTTGATGATCATGGCCGCCCCGATCACCAGCCCGAGCGTGCCGCTACCGAACCAGTAGAAAGCGATCGCTCCCATGATCAACGCGAAGAGGAGGCCGTTGAGAAGTCCCACCGCCGTCTCTCTCCCAATGACCCTGAGCGCATTGATGGGACCGAGTTCCTGCGTCGCCAGCGCGCGCACCGCAACCGTCATGGTCTGCGTTCCCGCATTTCCTCCCATTGACGCGACGATCGGCATCAACACGGCGAGCGCGACCATTTGCTGGATCGTAGCGTCGAATAGGCTGATCACCCATGAGGCGAGGATGGCGGTCAGCAAATTGACGAACAGCCACAGGAATCGGTGCTTGGTGGTTTGCAGCACGGGATCGAAAACGGATTCGCCCGAGACGCCACCCATGCTCAAGATATCCTCGGAGGCCTCCTCCTTCACCACCTCGACCACGTCGTCGGCGGTGATCACGCCGACCAGGCGATTGTCGGCATCGACCACGGGCGCCGAGGTCAAGTTGTAACGCTCGAACTCCCGCGCCACCGCCTCCTGGTCGGCCTCGACCTCGATCGGATGGATTTCCGCGTCGGTGATCGACTCGATGGTGGTCGGGCGCTTCGAGCGGAGCAGCCGGCTGAGCGCGACCGAACCGACAAGGTGATAGCCGGGGTCGACGACAAAGACCTCGTAGAAGCGGTCGGGCAGCTCTTCGGCCTCGCGCATGTAATCGATCGTCTGGCCGACCGACCAGAATGGCGGCACGGCGATGAGATCGGTCTGCATGATGCGGCCGGCCGAGTCCTCGGGATATTCGAGGCTCCGCAACAGCGTGGCCCGCTCGAAGGACGGCAGCTTGGCGAGGATGTCGGACTGTTCTTGCTTGTCGAGATCCTCGATGACATAGACCGCATCGTCGGAGTCGAGCTGCTGGATGGCCTCGGCGACCTGCTCGGTGGGCATGGTCTCGAGCACCTGGTCGCGCACCGCCTCATCGAGCTCAGGGAGCGCGGCTGCCTTGAAGTCCTCGCCAAGCGTCTCGATGAGGAGCGTGCGCTGCTCCGGGCGGAGCATCTGGATCAGGTCGGCGAGATCAGCCTCGTGCAGTGGCAGCGCGAGGTCGCGCACCTTGGCAGCGTCGCCCTCATCGAGCGCAGAGACAACGGCATGCAGGAAGTCGGAGCGGATGCCCCCTTCCTCGTCGCGCAGTTCCACCTCGCCTGGGGCGTCCTGCATGGCTCGTCCAATCGTCAGGTTTGAATTGCTTACGAAGCGGGAGGGCCTGCGACCCGGGAGCGGGAAGGTGCGCCATCATGCGTCACCTATCGTACTCCCGGCCTGCAATAGCAGGCGCGGCCTTGGAGCCACTAGACGCTCGTTGCTATGGAATTTCTAGCCCAAAAAAGTCGACGCGGCTTTCCAGCCACCGAGAACACGGACTAAGGGCCGCCAAGGCCGACTGCAACAAGGAGAGAGGAGTGGTGCGGTCGAGAGTTGTGCCACACCTAAACCAAATCAATGCCTTGCGCCGAGGTGCGGGAGCTATGACCACTTTGGCGTGCCAAAGAGATCTAGAGGAGCTCCCGCACCTCCTCGATGTCCGCTAAGTGCCAGGAGCAGACATTAGGAGCTGCGCCAATGTGGCGGCCTTTAACCGTGAGCCACGGCCATCTTGCTTAAGGCAGCTTCGAGCCCTTTTGCCAATTTGACAGCGTCGTCGTTGGCCCAGAAATGCACGAAGAACAGCCGCGGCTGCTCCTCGAGCATGTGGCTGTGAATAGCAACCACCTCGATCCCGTTTTCTCTTAGAGCAGTGATCATCGGATTTAGCTCTTGGGCAGTAACAACAAAATCGCCCGCGATTGCAGCTTTACCATCACCAGTGGGTTGGAAATTAATGCCGGTTCCAGTTCCCATTGCCGGCAGAACTGACATGCCATTCTCGGTGATGGCGTCTCGCCTAGGTATCGAGAACTGGTATACGCCACCATTCACCTTGCCCTTAGCTCCAAGGATCTGGTCCAGCTTGGCTGTGTCCAGATCGATCTCAGCCGCTTGGGTGGGAGCAGGTGGAGCAGCGTCGAACGGTGTCTTGCTCTCCGCCAATGCTGCTCGGACAGCTGTCGCGAGTTTCACTGGATCACCGTGGCCGCGAACGTGCAGGTACAAGGTAGCGGGCATCGCGCGAATAAGATGGTTGTGCAAGGCGGTGATCTCGATACCGCTTTGCATCAGCTTGAGCATGACAGGGCTCACCTCATCTTCGGTGAGGACGAGATCGCCCATAAGCATCGCCCCGTCATTCGAGGGCTCAAGGGCGATCCAGCCGCCAAGTGCCAATGCTGGTTTAATGCTCACGCCGTCCAGAGTGACCTTCAGATCGGAGCGTGGGATGCCGTAGCGGTGGACATCGCCTTGAATGGCAGCAGTTTTACCGAGGACAGTATCAACATTTGTCCAATTAATATCCGCCGCGAGCGATGGAGTTGATGCAACAGCAAGACTAAGGAGGACAAGGAAAACGGGTTTACGCATGGGGTTACTCCTTCTTCTGCGAAGCTAGATGGCACCGACGAGGTGCAAAGACACTCCAGCCGCGCAGCACGAGAAAAGCGTGGGGATCATTCCCCACTTGAGACGGAAGATTGCCACCGCAGCAGCAATCGACAACCCTAGGACCCAAGGATTGAGGCTGGACAGAACGGGAGCGTCAAAGGTCAATGGCCAAACTCTGACGGAGATCGTGTCAGCGAAGATCGTGTGGATCGCGAACCAGAGAGCGAGGTTCAGGATCACGCCAACAACAGCAGCAGTGATTGCCACCAAAGCCGAGTTCAACGCGGAAATGCCGCGCAAGTGCTCGATGAAAGGAGCGCCAACAAAAATCCAAAGGAAGCAGGGAATAAATGTGACCCAAGTGGCTAGCAGGCCACCAAGGGTTCCAGCCACCAATGGTGATAACACGGCGGGGTCACGATAAGCCGCTATGAAGCCCACGAACTGAAGCACCATGATCAGGGGCCCGGGTGTGGTCTCCGCCATTCCAAGGCCGTCAAGCATTTCCGTCGGTTTCAGCCAGCCATAGTGCTGAACCGCTTGCTGCGCCACATAAGACAACACGGCATAGGCCCCGCCAAACGTCACCATTGCCATCTTGGAGAAGAACACGGCGATTTGACTGAACACGTCGTGAGGACCAAGAAGGATCAGGAGGGCGGTCACAGGGACGAGCCAAAGCGAAAACCAAACCGCCGCGACGCGAATTGTGCGTGTCATGCTCGGCCGAGCTGACCGGACTGGTTCATCGCCGAAGAGGCTCTGTTCATCGGAGACTGAGTTCGCGGTCGATGCCCCATGCGAAATCGGCGGTGGGCGCATCAGCCCCGTGAGGCCTAAAAGGCCGGCCAAGAGAATGATTACGGGAAAAGGAACAGCAAAAAAGAAAATGCCAACGAATGCAGCCGCTGCGAGCCCAACCAATGCGCGGCTCTTGAGGGCCCGCTTGCCGATGCGGATAACCGCTTCAACGACGATTGCCAGTACGGCAGCTTTGAGGCCGAACAGTAGCGCAGTGACGAACGGAACCTGGCCCCAAAGCGCGTAAATGTAACTCAGCGCCATAATGCAGATGATGCCGGGAAGTATAAACAAGCCGCCAGCAATGAGGCCGCCCAACGTCCCATGCATGAGCCAGCCGACGTAAGTGGCAAGCTGCTGAGCCTCCGGGCCGGGCAGCAGCATGCAGTAGTTCAGTGCGTGGAGAAACCGCTGCTCGGAAATCCATCGCTTCTCTTCGACGAGGATGCGATGCATGACAGCGATTTGACCGGCAGGTCCGCCAAAGCTCAGGAGCGCAACTCGTACCCAGGTGCGCGTCGCCTCTTTCAATGACGGATACGGCACGTGCTTCGTCGGGCCGTTCCCCGATATTGCCGTCACGGCCTCATTCATTACGGTCTCCGCTTGTTTGTAGGCCAGTTATGCGTTTCGTCGGTGGCATCGCGGCACCAACGATAGAGGGCGTCGTAGAGCAGCGTCCCCGCTTCGAGCTGCTCAAGATCGTCTGCGTACATGCGGGAGAGCCCTAAGGATGCCGCGAGCAGGCCAGGAGCCTCGGGCGACAAGTCAGGCCGCGCGGTGTCGGCACCCCGAACCATGGTTGCTAGGCAAAGCAGGGGCGGAGTTCCCAACCCGAACTCCTCGACCATCGTGTCAAACGTGCAGGTCTCGCCTCGATGGCTCCAAAAGACATCCTCGATGTCGAAGGGCGCACCTCCAAAACGCTCAGCCACTTCCACAACATCCGACGGAGGCACAAACAGGAACACGGCGCGTGGATCGACGAAGCGACGAATGAGCCAGGGACACGCGATCCGGTCGATCTTAGGCCGCGCGCGTGTTACCCATACGGTTCTTCCTTGATGATCAAAAGGAGGAAGCTTCGACACGGGAACCAATGGAAGCTTCGCTTGCCTCCAAGCTCCAAATCCCCCTTCGAGCACCTCCGCTGAAATACCCTTGTCTCGAAGCCAGGCTGCAACCCCTTGGCTGAGGCTCGTACCGTCTAGGCAGATTACGATGGCAGCGTGGCCAGGAGGGATCTCGCTCGAAAACTCTAGCTTCTCGAAAGTGCAATGGCGGGAAGAGGGAATTAGATGGGGGTCTCCGTCGAACTCGTCCTCTGCCCGAACGTCAATCAACGTCGGGCATTTGGGTGTACCGATCAGACGGACTAGCTTCTCGATTGAGATTGTGTTTGGCGCGGGCATGTGCGTCCCCTTCTCTTATAAGGAGCGGAACGCGATGCTTTAGCTTGCGCCTCGTGGGGAGATCGCGGTCCCCATTTTTAAATTAAAGGTCCTCCAGCCGCGGGATGTCAAGATCGAGGACTTCTGCTTCGGGTCATTAGCGGACATATCGCCCATGAGGTGCGGGCGCACTCTCGAGTAACGAATTGAAATCAAAGTAAGGTTGGTGCGGTCGAGAGTTGTGCCACACCTAAGACAAATCAATGCCTTGCGCCGAGGTACGGGAGCTAATGACCACTTTGGCGTGCCAAAGAGATCTTGAGGAGCGCCCGCACCTCTTCGATGTCCGCTATGTGCCAGAAGCGGACATGGACCTACTTCTTTACCTCGCTTTGGGGTGCTTGCATCTCGACGGAACTTGGACGTTCCCTTCACCGCAGCCCGTTCAAAAGTAGACTTGGACGGCTAGGACGCACTCTGAGCTTGCATGCCGGTCCAGCGCCGGCGGCCGGCCCCCAGAAGTGACGGCGCCGGGAAGGAGTTCGAAGATGAAACGTCAGCCCCTAAGAATTGCGCGTAGTTACCTCTACATCATACTTGCCCGCCTATCGCTGGCAGCTCTGTCTGCCGTCGCGCCGATCGGGCCGGTTGTCTTCGCCAAATCGATGGGCGAGTTGGAGCCAGGCCAGAGCCTTGGCATCCCCTCGGTTCCAAATCTGCGCGACCTCGGTGGCTACAAGACAGAGAGCGGCGCGACCGTGGCGAGGGGGCTCGTCTACCGGTCCAGCCAAATCAGCGATATTAAGCCGGACGACATGAAGAAGCTGGACGCGCTTGACTTGAAGGCCGTCTACGACCTGCGCACGGTAGAGGAGAAGGAAAGACACCCGGACGAACTGCCTTCGGGCGTGGATTATATCTGGCTGGATGTACTCGCTGACTTCCCGCAGGCAGGGCCGGCACAGTTGGAGCCGCTGATGAAAGATCCCAAGAAGGCCAACGCGGCCCTCGGCGGCGGCAAGGCCGCGGAAGGATTTAGGCAGTCGTACCGCGAGTTCGTCTCACTGCCAAGCGCACGGAGGGAATTCAGCAAGCTGTTCCTCGGCCTTGCTGACAAGAAGCAGCTTCCCGCCGCGTTCCATTGCACGACCGGCAAGGACCGGACGGGATGGGCAGCTGCCGCCTTGCTGACACTGCTCGGAGTGCCCAGGGACACGGTCTACGAGGATTACCTCCGAAGCAACAAGTACATCATTCCCGCATACCAGAAGGTGATCGACGGCTTCGTTAAGGCCGGCGGCGACTCGTCGATACCCGAAGCCATCCTCGGCGTGAGGAAGGAATACCTGGATGCCGCCTTCGACGAGATGCAGACGAAGTACGGCTCGATCGAAAAATATTTCTCGGAAGGGCTGGGTATCGATGCCGCTCAGCAGAAAGCCATTCGCGATCTTTATCTTGGTCGCAACTGAAGCCCCACTGGTGATCAGATCGCCAGTTGTCGTGAGGAGTATTGTCACAATGCGGAAGCGAGCAATTGCAGTGATGTCGGCCCTTGTCCTGGGCGTCATCGGGACCTTTGCCTCCAGCGCCTACGCCTGGGATCATCCAGGGCATATGACGACTGCCGATGTCGCATATTCTGAAATCGAGCGCGCACGTCCGGATCTGATCGAGAAGATCGGAGAACTTTTCCTGGCTCATCCCGACCCCGCGCCCTTCTGGGTGGCTGCAGGCGAGGCCAAGGGCAAGGAACGGGTCCGGCGCATGTTCCTTGAATGCGCGCGCTGGCCGGACGACAGCAAATTCACACAAAATGATCGACTGACCTGGCATACGGCGCGCTTTGCTGTCGTCACGAAAGATGCCCCGCCCGAAGCACAGGCGGCGGTGGCGGCGCGGCATGGCGAGCCTGCGGGACAGGCTCTCGAGGCGCTGGCGCTGAGTTACGGGATGCTTTCGAATCCTGAGTCCTCACCTTCCGAGCGCGCTTGGGCGCTGTGCTGGCTGATGCACGTGGTGGGCGATATCCACCAACCCATGCACGTCAGCGACCTGTTTTCGACAGACTTTCCGGCGGGCAACATGGCCGGTTCGATGGGTTACGTCATGGACCCCATTACCGAGACGCCCATAACGTTACACATACTTTGGGACAGCAATGACCTTCGCGTCCCGACAGTGGAGGCGGTTGACCAGGCCACGCAGGCGTTCATGAAGAAATATCCGCGCTCCGCTTTCCCTGAGTTGAAGGCCCATCCAATCAGCGATCCAAACGTCTTTGAGGAATGGGCGAAGGAAAGCAACCAGATCGCGGTGGATTGGGCCTTTGACGTCAAGATGACCCCGGACCCGGACAAGGACAAGACCTCGGAGCAGCTGGTCGCGGGCATGATCAATTTCATCCTCAACGGGGTCTCTCCGGTTAAAGACGCGCCGGAGCTGCCACCCGGATACTGGGAGAAGCTGAAGCCTACGGCTGAACGACGCATCACCTTGGCCGGCTACCGAATAGCGGATCTTCTCCTCGCGGCAGCCGATCAAATCGAGGCGCAGAGAAAGTTTGTCGGGCGGTGACCTGAGCGGACGCGGCATGAAAGTGGCACCAACCAATGTCTGCTTTGGGTCATTAACGGACATATCGCCCCATGAGGTGCGGGCGCGCTCTCGAGTAACAAATTGAAATCAAAGTAAGGTTGGTGCGGTCGAGAGTTGTGCCACACCTAAACCAAATCAATGCCTTGCGCCGAGGTGCGGGAGCTATGACCACTT
>JBLMXO010000004.1:0-4787 GCA_050257815.1 Actinomycetota bacterium | reverse complement strand
AGGCGTGCGACCGGAAAGCCAAGCTACGACTTCATCCTGCCGCCAGCCAACTCGCTGTCCAGATAGTCTCATGCGCATCGGGAATTTCCACGCCTTTTCAAGACTCCAGAGCGTCGAGCGTCTCAAACTGGTGGCTTCGACAACTTCTCTCACGCGCATGATGGTGGCCATTTCAATCCCGGATAAATTCTCTCGGCGTCAATTTAGGCGCTGCTGACAGACTTACAAGTGGTTCGGTCAAGCTTTTTTCGTTAATATTTTGTTTATCTTCGCGTTTCAACTGTAATCGTGGCTCCTCTATAAAGAATATGAGAGATATGTTGAGAGAAAGTCGTGCACACTTGTTATATGGTTGGTTGAACTTGTGTGCTATCATGTGTGGAGAATCCTTACGACGATGTACAAACAATTTAAGCATGCCACTCCAGGGAGAGACCAGTGTCAGACCGATAACCTATTGGGAATCCGTCTAGAAAGCTTGGGACAGCAGTGGTTATGATCACCTGGATTTATCGACCAGTATCGATAACCGCGACCGGACAGCGGCGCTTGTGACCTATTCGTGACCTTTTGGGGTTGAACTCCCGGCGAAGCGCGCGTTCCTATGGGGGCAACAAATTGTTTTTCATGAAGAATTTTGTGGCGCGCCCGGCACGGCTCGAACGTGCAACCCCCAGATTCGAAGTCTGGTGCTCTATCCGTTGAGCTACGGGCGCGTTTCGCGTCTTCTACCATGCTTCAGCCGAGCGCGGCTCATGGCAGAAGCTCGGGCCGGTATTCAAAATGCATGGTGTCGTAGTGATACCATTTGCCGCCCCAGATGAAGCCGTGCTTCTCGAAGATCTCGACGATCTCCCACGGCATGCGGTTCTTGTAGGGATATTTGCCGTCCACCGGGTGGGCGTTGCGCCAATAGTCCGACCAGCCAACGTTGATGTCGATGGCGATGCCGTCGCCATGCGCGCTCTTGCGCGTGGTGCCGGCGATGACGCGGCAGTTATAGGTTCCGCCCGACGGCGTGAGATATTTCACGAAGCTGTCGGGCAGCTTGTCGAGCTCGTTCGACACGGCTTGCAGCTTCTCGTTCACGCCATTCACGCTCGTGATCTTGATTTTCTTGCCGCCATGCTTGGGCAGCCAGACGACAGGTACGAGCTTGCCCTCGACCTGTCCTTTCGTGCAGTTGCCATACATCTTGTCGAAGAAGGGCTCATAACGCACGCGGCCCGGATCGATGTCGACACCCGGTGGGGTGCCGGTACGGCCCACAGGGTAGGGCGTGTAGAACTCGTCCTCGATGTCGGGGTGGTCGAGGCGCGTGTCGAAATCCTTGTCGCCCTTGCCGTCGTCAAACACCATCGTCGTGCCGTCCTTCCACACGAGCGTGTTCTCGTCGTGGGAGGCGAGGAAATCGGGATAAGAGGTCACGAGCTTGTCGAGCAAGCGGGCGTTGCGTTCGGGATTGCCGCTCTCGGCGGCGAGCGCCCCCGTTGCGATCACCAGAGCGAGACCGGCAAATGCGGCAAATCGCTTGCAGCTACTGTTCGTGCGATGCGTATACATCTTCCCCATCCGTGGATTCGAGCGATGGCCGGCAGTGGCCAAATCAAAGCAAGTAAGCTTGCAGTAAGCGGCCAAATGCAAGCAGGTTCATCTACGCCGTTGCCAAGGCGCCGCCAATGAGAGAACTAAAGCGCATGGGCAGGAAGCAAGCCTAACGGCACGGGGCTGGCCTTGAAGCGGAAGCGTATGACATGACATCGCTCCAACTCGCCGCGAGGGACATGTGCTCACGCAAGGGGGGACTGTTTCGGCTTGAGGCTACTCTGCTTGCCTTGGCGTGCTTTTCCGCCAGCGGCGTGCCCCGGCTCTTGCCTATTCTGCTTGGCCTTCTCGCCGCCGTCGCCGCTATCCACGTTTTCACCACCGACCGCGCGCGGCCGCTCACCTATCTGCGCACGGGGGTCGCCGTCGCGCTCCTCGTCTTCACCGCTTATCTCTTCATCAACGCGACCTGGGCCCCTGACTTCCGCATGGCTCTAGCCAAGGCGGCGACGGTACTCGGCCTCCTTATCGCCGTCATTCTCCTCGCCGCGTCTTATTCCTTGCGGGACAGTGTCGAAGTGAAGGCGCTGGCAAAGTGGGCGCTTGTCGGCCTCCTGTGCGGCATCGGCTTCCTATTGATCGAGATCATCTTTGATGAACCGATCGCGCGCTTCATCAGCAATCATTTCGTCCAGCTGTTCAACATTTCGCCGAAGAAAATCAAGGTCGTTGCCGGCGAGATCACCAAGGTCTCGGCCTTCGTGCTGAACCGCAATGTCACGAGCCTTGTGCTCCTGCTGATGCCGGGGCTGCTCTTCACGGCCGCGCTCGGCACGAGGACCGCGCGGCGCGTGACCCTCATCGCTCTGATTTTGGCGACCGCGGTCGCCGTGCTCTTATCCGAAAGCGGCACCTCGGTCGTGGCTTTCGTCATCGGCGGTCTCGTACTGGCACTTGCCGCGTTGTCGCTGAAAGCTGCGCGAACGCTTTTGGCCATCGGATGGACGGTCGCAACCCTGCTTGCCGTGCCGCTTGGGGCTCTCCCTTACGAGCTCGGCTGGCATCACTGGACATGGCTTCCACCGGAGAGCGTCGCGGCCCGCTTTTATATTTGGAAATATGTGGCCGATGCCGTGCATGAGAAGCCGATCACCGGCATCGGCATTCGTGGCACGCGCACACTTCATCTCACGATCCTGACGGACGAAGGCGATCCCAGCCATGCCGCCTATGCATTAAGGGGACGGCAGGCGCGCCATCCGCATAACATCTATCTCCAGACCTGGCTCGAGCTCGGTGCCATCGGCGCGGTGTTGCTACTGATGGTCGGGCTCGCGGCGATTTGGCAGATGCGGTTCCTGCCGCCGGTCCTCGAGGCGAGTTCCTACGCACTGTTTGCTGTCGCGGCGATGATCGGAGTGTCGGGCTTCGACCTCTTTCAGACCTGGCTGCTCGCAGCTGTCGCCATCGCTTGGGCCGGCATCTTGCTTGCGGCACGCCTCCCGGCCCCGCCGTTTCTCGCCCGTATTCACCCTTGTGAAGAACAATACCGAAAAGCTGTTTTACCTGAAACAAGAGATTGATAGATTAATCAAATAGGACCAACGCCGAGGCCGCTGACCGAGAGCGCGATGTCGGCGGTCTCAAGGTTTCGAGGTTGAGCACTGTGAATGGGCCGAGCGGCGATCCCCGCGCGGCTGCCATAGCTTCGCGTGACCTCAGGGCCAGGCGGAGCGAGACCGGCGACGGAGGATCGACACCCGTCGCAGCCCGGACGCGATCGAATGCGCCGGCCAACCGTTCCGTTGGGGCAGGTGGCCGCTTGGGGGCAGCCGAGGGCAGACACGATTTGGGCGCGGAGACGCAGCCCAAACTTCATTCCGTTTATGGTGCGCTCGATCTCGGCACCAATAACTGCCGTCTCCTCATCGCCAAACCGTCGCGGCGTGGATTTCTCGTCATTGATGCCTTCTCCCGCATCATCAGGCTGGGCGAAGGCGTGTTGAGCTCAGGCCGGCTCTCTGACGCGGCGATGACCCGCACCATCGAGGCACTCAAGGTCTGTGCCGATAAGATGTATCGCCGGCAGGTGACGCGCTCGCGGCTGATCGCCACCGAAGCCTGCCGCATCGCCTGCAACAGCGCCGAGTTCATTGCGCGGGTGCGCCGTGAGACCGGACTCGATATCGAGATCGTGACCCAGGAGACCGAGGCCAAGCTCGCCGTTTCGGGTTGCGCGTCGTTGATCGACCGGAATTGCGATTGGACCCTCGTGTTCGATATCGGCGGCGGCAGCTCCGAGCTGATCTGGCTTGATCTCGCCCAGCTCGGGCGTCCCTGGCGGCGCGATCTGCATGACCGCGTGGATGTGCAGAACTGCATCGCGGCCTGGACTTCGCTCCCTATTGGCGTGGTCAATCTTGCCGAGCGTCACGGCGGGCGTGACGTCGCGCCTGAAGGCTACGAGGCGATGGTGGCTGACGTGGTGCAATCCATCAAAGGCTTCGAGGCGAAGCACCGCTTCGGCGCAAGGATCGCGGGCTCACGCGCGCATTTCCTCGGCACCTCGGGCACGGTCACGACGATCTCCGGCATCCACCTCAAGCTCCCCGTCTACGAGCGCTCGCGGGTTGATGGGTGTTGGCTAAACGCAAGCGATGTGCGCGCGGTATCAAAAAGCCTGCTGTCGATGTCTTACGCCGAGCGTGTAGCACAACCCTGTATCGGGCATGAACGCGCAGATCTCGTTCTCGCCGGCTGTGCCATCCTCGAGGCTCTGCTCAGGATTTGGCCGTGCCAGCGCTTGCGCGTCGCCGACCGGGGCTTGCGCGAGGGTATCCTCGCCACGCTCATGGCCGAGGACGGTCACGACCGCAAGGGGCGCCAGTCCTCAGAGCAAGGCCGGTAACCGCTGCTAAGCCTGCGGGGCGGAAGCCGGTTCCTCACGGACCGCGACCTGGTGCGATTTGGCCGACAGGCTCGCGCCCGCGTCTTTCGGTAGCATGGAAAAGAGTAGCGACGAGCTTTGCCTCCGTGGCGCAGCAGCTCTCGCTTTCGGCGGGCGTTGCCGTCGGTGCTCTCGTGCTCGAGTTCGAGCGCATGGGGCGTGCCGATCCGACCGTCGTCGCCGGCGACTTCCCGCTCGCCTTCATGCTGGTCGCGGTAATCGCGGCAAGTTCGGCTTTCGTCTTCGCCATGTTGCCAAAGGAAGCCGGCTCCAGCCTCTCGGCGCGTTCGCGCCA
>JBLMXO010000003.1:0-3024 GCA_050257815.1 Actinomycetota bacterium | reverse complement strand
CGACCACGGGCCGACGATAAAGGGTGGACCCCCTGGCAGCGCCGACGCCGATGGCGACCGCTTCGTCGAGATCTGGAATCTCGTCTTCATGCAATACGAGCAGCTTCCGGGTGGCGAGCGCGTCGCGCTGCCGCGTCCCTCGATCGACACCGGCATGGGCATCGAGCGCATCGCCGCGGTCATGCAGGGCACGCACGACAATTACGCCATCGATGTCTTCCGCACTCTGATCGCGGCTTCGGTCGATCTGACCGGGGTTCCTGCGCAAGGGGAGCACGCGCCCTCTCACCGCATCATCGCCGATCATCTGCGCGCCTCCTCCTTCCTCATCGCCGACGGCGTGCTGCCGTCGAATGAGGGGAGGGGCTATGTGCTGCGTCGCATCATGCGCCGCGCCATGCGGCATGCGCATATTTTGGGTGCGAAGGAGCCGCTGCTCTATCGGCTTGTGCCGGCTCTCGTCGGCGAGATGGGCCGCGCGTATCACGAGCTCGAGCGCGGACAGAGCCTCATCGAGGAGACACTGAAGCTCGAGGAGACGCGCTTCCGCGAGACGCTCGAACGCGGGCTGAAGCTGCTCGACGAGGAGGCGCGGCACTTGAAGCGTGGCGCCACGCTTCCCGGCGAGGTCGCCTTCAAACTCTACGACACCTACGGCTTTCCTTACGACCTCACCGAGGACGCTTTGAAGGCGCGCGGTATCGGCGTCGACGCAGAGGGCTTTGCCGTTGCTATGGAGCGGCAGCGCGCCGAGGCGCGCAAGTCCTGGGCGGGCTCCGGCGAAGCGGCGACCGACAGCCTCTGGTTCGAGCTGAAAGAGGAGCTCGGCGCGACCGAGTTCCTCGGCTACGAGACCGAGTCCGCCTCAGGCGAGATCGTAGCCCTCATCAAGAACGGCGTGCGCGTCAAGTCGCTGCAAGAGGGCGAGCGCGGCATCGTCATCGTCAATCAAACTCCCTTCTATGCGGAGTCTGGCGGCCAGATCGGTGATCGCGGCTGGCTGATGAAAGGCAAAGACACGGTCTTCCTCGTCGAGGACACGCAAAAGAAGTTGCATGGTCTCTTCCTGCACGAGGGTGTGGTCGAGAAGGGCGCCCTTCACACCGGCGATTCGGTGGCGCTCGAGGTCGACCACGCGCGGCGCACGGCAACGCGCGCGCACCATTCCGCGACCCACCTCCTGCATGAGGCGCTTCGCCAAGTGCTGGGCGCGCATGTGGCGCAGAAGGGCTCTCTCGTCGAGCCGGGGCGCCTCAGATTCGATTTCTCCCATCAGAAGCCCATGACGCACACCGAGATCCGCGCCGTCGAGGATCTCGTCAACGCCATGATCCTGCAGAACGAGGTGGTCGAGACGCATCTGATGACGCCTGATGCGGCGATCAAGCAAGGCGCGCTTGCTCTGTTCGGCGAGAAATATGGCGATGAGGTCCGCGTCGTCTCAATGGGCGTGAGCGACAAGAGCGTGAAGGCCGGCCGCGCTTATTCTATCGAGCTGTGCGGCGGCACTCACGTTAGGCGCACCGGCGATATCGGTCTCCTCAAGATTGTGAGCGAGAGTGCTGTGGCCTCAGGCGTTCGCCGCATCGAGGCTCTGACCGGGGAGGCGGCGCGGAGCTACCTCGCTGCCCAGGACGAGCGGGTGCGTGAAGCCGCGGAGCTGCTCAAGGTTACTGCTGATGAGGTCATCACCCGGCTCGCCGCCATCATCGACGAGCGGCGCAAGCTCGAGCGCGAGCTGGCCGAAAGCCGGAAGAAGCTGGCATTGGGCGGTGGCGGAGCTCAGGGCGAGGAGTCGAACATTATCGACGTCGGCGGCACCAAGCTCTTCCGGCTCAGGGTGAGTGGGCTGCCGAACAATGACCTGAAGGCCTTGGCTGATGAAGGCAAGGCCAAGGTGAAATCCGGCGTCGTTGCCATCGCCAACACGGCGCCAGATGGCAAGGGCGGGCTCGTCGTCGGCGTCACCAGCGATCTCATTGGCCGCTTCAATGCCGTCGATCTGGTGCGGGCTGGCGCCGAGGCGCTTGGCGGCAAGGGGGGAGGCGGCCGTCCTGATCTCGCCCAGGCTGGCGGGCCAGACGGGGCCCGGGCGGAAGAGGCTCTCCAAGCGATCGCGGCAAAGATTGGCGGCGGCGCCAACGAACCGGCTGAAGCCGCGGAGAGCACCGAAGCCAAACGTCGCGCCGGACACGCCTAGAGCATGAAGGCGACGGCCTCCTGGCGGAAGTGGCGTCGCGAGGTTCACGATCTTCTTGAGGTCGGCGGCGACGCTCATCCCGCGGGGCGCCTGGTCAACGCCTTCATCATCCTCCTCATCATCTTGAACGCCATCGCCTTTGCTACCGATACTGTGCCCGCGCTCGCCGAGCGCTATGCGTTCGAATTCGAGCTGTTCAACATCTTCTCAGTGATCGTCTTCACCATCGAATACGTCTTGCGCGTATGGAGCTCGGTCGAGATTCCGATGCTGAGCCGGCTCCCGCGCTGGCAGGCGAGGCTCAGATTCGCCGCGCGACCGATGATGATCATCGACCTGCTCGCCTTTTTTCCCTGGTATTTGCATTGGATCTACCCGATGGATCTTCGGGTCCTCAGGCTGTTCCGGTTGTTCCGTCTGCTCAAGCTCGTGCGCTACTCGCCGGCCTTGCAGACGCTCGGGCGCGTGATCGCCGATGAATATCGAGCGCTTCTCGGCGCGCTCCTCGTCATTCTCGTGCTGCTCCTGTTCTCGGCAACCGCCATGTACTATCTCGAGCGTGAGGCGCAGCCCGACAAGTTCGGCTCGATCCCCGATGCGGCCTGGTGGGCGCTCGCCACGCTGACCACAGTCGGCTATGGCGACGTCGTACCCATCACGCCTTGGGGCAAGATGCTGGGCGGCGTGGTGATGCTGCTCGGTGTCGGCATGATCGCGCTCCCCGTCGCGATCATTGCTACCGGCTTCAGCCAGGAATCGAGCCGCCATCAATTCGTCGTGACGTGGAGCATGCTCGCTCGCGTGCCGCTCTTCGCCTCGATGGA
>JBLMXO010000002.1:0-5560 GCA_050257815.1 Actinomycetota bacterium | reverse complement strand
GTCGCTTCATGGTACGCGTGAAATGTCAACGCCGATTCGGCCTGTGGACGAATTTGGATAACTCAGGCCCAGCGCATTCCTGTGAGTGTGAGTGAATGACTAGTCGAAGAGAGGACACGATTTCGAAACAAACTTACTGCGCCGCGTTTCGAGGGCTGCGCCGCACGCTACATCGGAATCTCACCTTCTAAGTTCGATCAACTGGTCCGAGACGGGCGAATGCCCCACCCGTTTCACGTGTGCGATATGGGATATTCACGACCTTGACGCGGCAATTGATGATCTAAAGCATGGAGACACGCGCAATCCGTGGGACAGCGGAGGCGCAGTTTGAGTGTGAGCGCTGTAGCTGTGCTGATTAAGCTCAAATTCATCCGGTTCGAAAAGGACGGACGAATCTACCTGCGCCGGAAGGGACGTTGCATTCGGCTCAGGGAGAAGCCCGGGACAGAAGCGTTCCACGCTGAATATGAGCGAGCACTCTCACAAACCAATGCACAGAAACCAAAAGCACTGTCCCATGATTCTTTGGGATCGCTTTGTCTGAGGTACTTTGCATCAGCCGATTTCAAAAGATTAGCCCCGAGCAGCCAGACCGTGCGACGTCGTATCTTGGAACGCATCTGCACCGAACACGGGAATAAACCGTACGCTCGGATGGAGGCGCGCCACGTTCGAGATCTCCGCGATGAAAAGCCTGGGCCGGAATCGGCAAACAGTCTGGTCAAGGCCCTACGCGGTTTGTTTGCGTGGGCCGTGGAAGCAGAATATGCGAGCTCCAATCCGGCAAGTTCCGAAGCTTCGGTGTAAAAGTACCGGCTTCCATACTTGGACGCTCGAGGAGGTTCGAAGGTATGAGGAGCGGCATTCGCCTGGAACTAAGCCGCGGCTAGCGCTGGCTTTGCTGCTTTACACAGGCGCTCGCCGGGGTGATGCAATCCGCCTCGGACGCCAAATGATCAAGAATGGATGGTTGACATTCACTGCCGAAAAGACGGGCATCACCGTATCCATACCCGTGTTGCCCGAACTTCAGGCCGAGCTCGACCGCGCTCCGCGCGGCAACATGACATTCCTTCTGACGGCCTATGGCAAGCCGTTCACCGCTGCCGGGTTCGGAATGCGGTTCCGCGAATGGTGCAACCAAGCTGGTCTTCCCCACTGTTCGGCACATGGGCTTCGCAAAGCGGGAGCCACACTAGCCGCTGAGCGTGGCGCGTCCGAGGCACAACTTAATGCCATTTTCGGTTGGGGAGAGAACTCTAACGAATCGAGGCGCTACACGCGTGCCGCTCGCCAAAAGGTGCTTGCGGCAAGCGCCATGACCCTATTGTCGACGACCGAAAGTGGAACGGCGACTGTCCCACTCGTCGGTTCCGGGACAGAAAACGAAAAAAAAGCAAAGGAGATCAAGTGATGAAATCAGGGTTGGCGCCCCGTAGGGGTTTCGAACCCCTGTTTCCGGCGTGAGAGGCCAGCGTCCTAGGCCACTAGACGAACGGGGCGGGCCGAGACGAAGAGGAAGCTATAGCTTGGTGCCGCGAAGGCGATCAAGGCCTATTGCGCCTTGAGCTCGATGCGGGCGAGCACTTTTCCGGTAGCAATATCCATGACGATGACCTCGCCGCCTTCAGGCGAAGCCAGATGGAGAGCGAGCCGGCTTCCATCAAGGGCGAGCGACGTGACCGTGGCATCTTTGGGGACTGGCAGCTCGGAGAGGGCCGGAATCGCCTTTCCAACAGTCCCGCCCGGGGCGTTCGCTCCCCCTGGCAGCACCACTTGGCCGCCGTGCGAGGCCTGATAGACAATGGCCGCCAGCACGAAGGCGAAGCCACCTACGAGCAGCATCCCCATCACGATAACGGCGATCTTCAACACCCGCACCTGGCGTGGGGTGAACACCGTTCCCGGCAATGGCGTATTGTCAGGCTCGCTCGCTACAGCCATCGTCCTGAACCCCATGTCGACCGAACGCAAAACCAAAGCGCAAGAGCGACTCGCCGCAGAGGCCGATCAGAGCCATGCAGGGCAGCGCCTCGACCGATTCCTCTCCGAGCGCCTGCCGGGCTTGAGCCGCACCCGCGTGCAGGCCTTGATCAAAGAAGGCCACGCGCGCCTCGGCGGCGCGACCATAGAGGACGTGACCTATAGGGTCAAACGGGGCGACCGCTTCACGCTCGATCTTCCTCCGGCTACCCCCGCAACACTCCGCCCGGAAGAGATCCCGCTCAACATCGTTTACGAGGACGATGCGCTGATCGTCATCGACAAGCCAGCGGGCCTAGTCGTTCATCCGGGCGCGGGCAACCCGCAAGGCACCCTCGTCAATGCGCTGATCGCCCATTGTGGCGAGAGTCTCTCCGGCATCGGCGGGGTGGTGCGGCCCGGCATCGTGCATCGCCTCGACAAGGACACGAGCGGGCTCATGGTCGTCGCCAAGACCGATCGGGAACACCGCTCGCTCGCCGAGCAGTTCGCCGACCACGGCCGCACCGGGGCGCTTGAGCGCCGCTATCTCGCGCTCGTCTGGGGCGCTCCGTCACGGTCGCAAGGGATCGTCGATGCGCCAATCGGCCGCCATCCGACGAGCCGCACCAAAATGACTGTCCTTCCCGCGAAGGGACGCGAAGCCGTGACTCATTGGCGCGTGCTCGCGACCTTCGGACGCGGAGAAGGCCGCGAGGGACCGATCGCTTCGCTGATCGAATGCACGCTGGAGACCGGACGCACCCATCAGGTGCGGGTGCATCTGGCCCATATCGGGCATCCCCTGATCGGTGATCCGCTCTACGGCTCAGGCTTCAAGTCCAAGCTGCGTAAGCTTCCCGAGCCTCTGCGCAACAAGATTGCTGCTTTAGGGCGCCAAGCGCTGCACGCCGCCCATCTTGCCTTCGTCCATCCGGTAACGGGCACATTACTAGAATTTAATAGTGCGCTTCCCTCCGATCTCGCCGAGATTGTAGATGACTTCAACGATCTGTGACGCGGGGCACCCTTTCATCGTGGCGTCAAAGATTCTATAGAGAGGCTCACCGGGGGCGGTTGTGTTGAGAAGGTTGCGGCCAGTTGCGGCCGCTGGAGACGGGCTCTCATGGCCACAAGAACATTGCCGAGTGTCGGCGCGCATGGCGGACTGACGCGCTATCTCGAAGAAATCCGACAGTTCCCGATGCTGGAGCCGCAGGAGGAGTACATGCTTGCCAAGAGTTGGCGCGAGCATGGCGACCGCGACGCGGCGCACCGGCTGGTGACGTCGCATCTTCGCCTCGTGGCGCGCATTGCCATGGGCTATCGCGGCTATGGCCTGCCGGTGGGCGAGGTCATCTCCGAAGGCAATGTCGGCCTGATGCAGGCGGTGAAGCGCTTCGATCCCGACAAAGGATTCAGGCTCGCGACTTATGCCATGTGGTGGATCAGGGCCGCGATCCAGGAATACATCCTGCGCTCATGGAGCCTAGTGAAGATGGGCACCACTGCGGCGCAGAAGAAGCTCTTCTTCAACCTGCGCAAGATCAAGGGTCAGCTCAAGGCGCTCGAAGAGGGTGATCTGAGGCCCGATCAGGTGAAGCAGATTGCGACCCGGCTCGGCGTGACCGAGGAGGACGTCGTCTCCATGAACCGGCGCCTCGCCGGCGATTCGTCCCTCAACGCGCCGGTGCGCAACGACGCCGAAAGCGGCGAATGGCAGGACTGGCTCGTCGATGAGACCATGGACCAGGAATCGGCGCTTGCCGAGTCCGAGGAGCGCGATCAGCGCCACACCATGCTGATGGAGGCGCTCAAGGGTCTGAACGAGCGCGAGCGTCGCGTGTTCGAAGCCCGCAGGCTGGCTGACGAGCCGCTCACCCTCGAGGAGCTCTCCGCCGAGTTCGGCGTCAGCCGCGAGCGCATCCGTCAGATCGAGGTGCGCGCCTTTGAAAAGGTGCAGAAGGCGGTGCAAAAATCCGCGGCTGCCGCCTCTCACCTAGAGGCCGCCGAAGCGGACTAGGTGCTAAGCGCAGAAAAATCCAGCGCGATCGAGCAATGCTATTGCCGGGCTTAGCGGCAAGCCTGGGGGATGACATGGAGCAGCTCGCCGTCAACGGCGTCGAGATCGCCTATCTCGACGAAGGCAGCGGTCCCGCAATCGTCATCGGCCATTGCTCGAGCGCCTCGCACAAGGAATGGCTGCCGCTCATCAACACACTTCGCTCCGATTGGCGTGTGCTCGCTCCGGACTTCATCGGCTATGGCAAGTCGGATGTGTGGCCGGCGAGCGAGCCATTCGCCGCCGACGCCGACGTGGCGGTGCTCCTCGCCGTTGCCGGAAAGACGGGGTGCGAGCTTCACCTCGTCGGCCATTCCTACGGCGCGGCGCTTGCACTCGAAGCGGCACGCATTCTCGGGCCTCGCGTTAAGAGCCTTGCACTCGTCGAGCCTGTGTCCTTTCACCTCCTCCGCCAAGAAGGACGCCCCGAATGGGCCGAGATCGAGAAGCTCGGCATGGCAGTGCTTGGCGCCGTCGCCAAGGGTGGCGACCGCGCTGCGGCGGCAGCCTTCATGCGCTATTGGCTCGGCCGCTTTCGCTGGTTCATATCGCCAGAGCGCTTCAAGGCGGCGATCACTGCGACCATCCCGAAAGTGGCGCTCGAATTCGGCATGGCCATCGATGCGTCGACCACGCTTCAAGACTATGCCGAGATCACCGCGCCCACTCTTCTCGTGAAGGGCAGCAAGACGCCCGCTCCCGCCCGCGCCGTGGTCGATCTCTTGGGCGAGGCACTACCGAATGCGCAAGTCGAGACGCTGAGAGGCGCGGGTCATATGAGTCCCTTCACGCATCCTGCCGAAATCAACCGGCTCATCATCGATCATCTGACGGCCCGGCGCTGACCCGCTCAGGTTCGCGCTTCTGCGCGGTGCCATCTTCGTCCGAGAGCTCGGCGACATCGCGCGCGAATAGCTCCTCGAGCTCTTTGGCCTGGGACAGGGCGTTGGCGCGGACTTTCTCCGCGTCGGTGTAATATTCGTAGTCGTCATAGAGCCGCTTCTCGTCAAGCCGCATGAACGTTTCGGTCACACGTTTGACCTCAGCCGTAGGCAGACCGAGGCCACGCAACAGCTCCTTGGTCAGCTCGAGAGCAGCAAGAAACGTCTCGCGCTCGATGATCGTGACGCCGAGATCCATCAGCTTATGCACATGAGTACGGTCGCGGGCGCGCGCATAGATGGTGAGGTCTGGAAAATTTGTGCGCACCATCTCTGCCACCCGCAGGGAGGCATCGACATTGTCGATGGCGAGCACAAAGGCGCGCGCTTTGTCGGCACCTGCCGCCCGGAGAATGTCGAGGCGTCCGGCATCGCCATAGTAGATCTGCGCGCCGAAACGCCGCACGAAATCGACCTGTTCCACGCTTGAGTCGAGCGCGGTGAAGGGAATTTGCTTGGCACGGAGTACGCGTGCCACGATCTGTCCGAAGCGGCCGAAGCCGGCCACGATCACGTGGCGGTCGCCGCCTAGTGGCACCTCATATTCCGGCGGCGCGGGCTTCAGCGCCCGGTTGACGGAATCATCGACCAG
>JBLMXO010000001.1:0-4920 GCA_050257815.1 Actinomycetota bacterium | reverse complement strand
CGAAGACCATGGTCACGCTGACCATCGACGGCTTTGACGTCACGGTCCCCGAAGGCACCTCCATCATGCGCGCCGCCGCCGAACTGGGCATCTCCGTGCCCAAGCTCTGCGCGACCGACTCGCTTGACGCCTTCGGTTCCTGCCGCCTCTGCCTTGTGGAAATCGAAGGCCGCAACGGCACCCCCGCCTCCTGCACCACCCCCGTCGCACCGGGGATCAAGGTCCACACCCAGAACAGCAAGCTGAAACAGCTTCGTCGCGGCGTGATGGAGCTTTACATCTCCGACCACCCGCTCGACTGCCTGACCTGCGCCGCCAATGGCGACTGCGAATTGCAGGATATGGCGGGGGCCGTGGGCCTGCGCGACGTGCGCTACGAAAAGGGCGAAAACCATTTCGAGGTCCGCAACACGTCGGGCGAAAAGAATCCCAACTGGCTGCCCAAGGACGAATCCAACCCCTACTTCGCCTATGACCCGGCGAAATGCATCGTCTGCTCGCGCTGCGTCCGCGCCTGCGAGGAGGTGCAAGGCACCTTCGCTCTGACCATCGCCGGCCGCGGCTTCGACTCGGTGGTTTCGCCATCGCAAGAGCAGCCCTTCCTCGATTCCGAGTGCGTGTCGTGCGGCGCTTGCGTCCAGGCGTGCCCAACCGCAACGCTGAACGAGAAGAGCGTCATCGAGATCGGCACTCCGGCGACATCAGTCGTCACCACGTGCGCCTATTGCGGCGTGGGTTGCGCTTTCAAGGCGGAGATGCGCGGCGACGAGCTGGTGCGCATGGTGCCGTGGAAGGACGGCAAGGCCAATCGTGGCCATTCCTGCGTCAAGGGCCGCTTCGCGTATGGCTACGCCACGCACAAGGACCGCGTCCTCAAGCCGATGATCCGTGTCAAGATCACCGATCCGTGGCGCGAGGTGTCGTGGGAAGAAGCCATCAGCTACGCGGCGTCAGAGTTCAAGCGCATTCAGGCGAAATACGGCAAGGGCTCGGTCGGCGGCATTACCTCCTCGCGCTGCACCAACGAAGAGACTTTCCTGGTGCAAAAGATGATCCGCGCGGGCTTCGGCAATAACAATGTCGATACCTGCGCACGGGTGTGCCACTCGCCGACCGGTTATGGCCTCAAGACGACTTACGGCACCTCGGCCGGAACGCAGGATTTCGACTCGGTCGAGCAGGCCGATGTGATCCTCATTATCGGCGCCAATCCAACCGACGGCCATCCGGTGTTCGCCTCGCGCATGAAGAAGCGCCTGCGTGAGGGCGCCAAGCTGATCATCGTCGACCCGCGCCGCATCGACCTTGTGCGCACGCCGCATATCCAGGCCGACTACCACCTCCCGCTCAAGCCCGGCACCAATGTCGCTGTGGTGACCGCGCTCGCTCATGTGATCGTGACCGAGGGACTCTATGATGAGGCCTTCGTGCGCGAGCGCTGCGATTGGGACGAGTTCCAGGATTGGGCGACCTTCGTCTCCGACCTGCGCCACAGCCCTGAGGCGGTGGAGAAGGTCTCTGGCGTCCCTGCCGATCTCATCCGCGGCGCGGCGAGGCTCTATGCCACCGGCGGCAATGCTGCCATCTATTATGGACTCGGCGTCACCGAGCATAGCCAGGGCTCGACCACGGTGATGGCGATCGCCAATCTTGCCATGGCCACGGGCAATCTCGGCCGCGAGGGCGTCGGCGTGAACCCGCTGCGCGGTCAGAACAACGTGCAGGGCTCATGCGACATGGGGTCCTTCCCGCACGAGCTGCCGGGCTATCGCCATCTATCCGAGTCGGCGACGCTGCAGCTGTTCGAGACGTTCTGGGGCAAGCCGCTCGATGCAGAGCCCGGCTTGCGCATCCCCAACATGATCGACGCCGCGCTCGACGGCTCGTTCAAGGGCATCTACATCCAGGGCGAGGACATCCTCCAGTCAGACCCAAACACCCAGCATATGGCGGCGGGCCTCGCCGCCATGGAGTGCGTGGTGGTGCAGGACCTGTTCCTGGTCGAGACGGCGAATTACGCCCACGTGTTCCTGCCGGGCTCCACCTTCCTCGAGAAGAACGGCACCTTCACCAATGCCGAGCGTCGCATCCAGATGGTGCGCAAGGTGATGGCGCCGAGGAACGGCTACGAGGATTGGCAGATCACCCAGCTGCTGTCGAACGCTCTCGGCTTCCCCATGAACTACACTCACCCCTCGGAGATCATGGACGAGATCGCCGCACTCACGCCGACCTTTGCGGGCGTCTCGTACGAGAAGCTCGACGAGCTCGGCTCGGTGCAGTGGCCGTGCAACGAAAAGGCGCCGGAAGGCACGCCCGTGATGCATATCGGCGGCTTCTCGCGCGGTAAGGGCAAGTTTGTCATCACCGAATACGTGGCGACCGACGAGAAGACGGGCCCGCGCTACCCGCTCCTTCTCACCACAGGCCGCATCCTTACCCAGTACAACGTCGGCGCGCAGACCAGGCGCACGGCGAACGTGGTGTGGCACGAGGAGGACCGGCTCGAGATCCATCCCTTCGATGCCGAGAACCGCGGCATCCGGGACGGCGATTGGGTCAAGCTCACGAGCCGCGCCGGCGAAACGACCTTGCGGGCGCTGATCACGGAGCGCGTGGCACCCGGCGTGGTCTATACCACCTTCCACCATCCAAGCACGCAGGTGAACGTGGTCACCACGGAGTTCTCCGACTGGGCCACCAACTGCCCCGAATACAAGGTGACCGCGGTGCAGGTGATGCCGTCCAACGGGCCGAGCGAGTGGCAGGAGGAATACGAGGAGTTGTCGCGCCAAGCACGGCGGGTCGCCGAGCCTTTGATCGCGGCGGAGTAACCCTCCCCTCACTTTGAATTGGAGTTTTTCGCGCATGCAGCCCGACCGCCTCGTCTATATGGCGAACCAGATCGGCAAATTCTTCGAGTACCAGAAGAAGGACGAGGTCGTGCGCGGGATCGCCGACCACATCAAGAAATTCTGGGACCCCAGGATGCGGCAGGCGATCTTCGCCTTTGTCGACGCGGGCGGCGAAGGGCTCGACCCGCCCGTGCGCGAGGCCATCGTTTACCTCAAAGAGCACGCCGGAAAACCCGGGCACACGACAGAAACGAGCTTCCAAGGCACGTAGCTCCCGCATAAGATGCGAGCTGTATAACAGCCGATATAACACGGGAACTACGATGTGCTTCGTTATGACAAGACGTGCCGTGATGGGCCTCGCCGCGTGCGCGGTGATCGGCCTCTCCCTCCTCCCCTGCCTGACCCAAGCCGACGAAAAGGGTCCGGTCGTGTTCGCCGCAGCAAGCCTGAAAGAGGCTATCGACGCTGCCGATGCCGGGTGGGCCAAAGAGAGCGGCAAGACGCCAGTCTCCTCTTACGCCGCCTCCTCGGCGCTCGCCAAGCAGATCGAGCAGGGCGCGCCAGCCGACATCTTCATCTCGGCCGACGAGGACTGGATGGACTATCTCGCCGAGCGTAAGCTGATCAAACCCGACACGCGGTTCGATCTCCTTGGCAACACGCTCGTCTTGATCGCGCCGAAGGACTCGAAGATCGAGGGCAAGATTGCCGAAGGCTTCCCGCTTGCTACGCTGCTCGGCGATGGGCACCTTGCCATGGCCAATACCGACTCGGTGCCGGCGGGAAAATACGGCACGGCTGCGCTCTTGAAGCTCGGTGTGTGGGACCAGGTGAAGGACAAAATCGCTCAGGCCGACAATGTGCGCGCCGCGCTCAAGCTCGTGTCCACCGGAGAGGCGCCGCTCGGCATTGTCTACGGCACCGATGCAAGGTCAGACCCCAACGTCAAGGTCATCGACACGTTCCCGGAAGGGACCCACCCACCGATCATCTATCCGTTCGCCATCGTCGCGTCCTCGACCAATGCCGACGCACCGTCCCTCCTCGCCTATCTGAAGTCGTCCGCGGCGCAAAGCGTGTTCAAGGACCAAGGCTTCAAGATCCTGCTGAGCTATTAGGGCGGACTGTGCCGGCGTGCTGACGCTGACGCCAGAGGAACTCACGGCAGTGAAGCTCTCGCTTCGCGTGGCGAGCCTTGCGACCGTGGCGAGCCTCCCTTTCGGCGTGCTCGTCGCCATGATCCTGGCGCGCGGACGGTTCTATGGACGCGGGCTCATGAACGGGCTCGTTCTTCTTCCCCTCGTCCTGCCGCCGGTGGTCACCGGCTACGTGCTGCTGCTCCTCTTCGGCAAGCACGGGCCGATCGGGCGCTTCCTCGCCGACACGTTCGGCATCGTGCTCGCCTTTCGCTGGACAGGTGCCGCGCTCGCCTGCGCGGTGATGGGCTTTCCCCTGATGGTGCGTGCGATCCTGATCTCGGTCGAGGGCGTGGACGCGAAGCTCGAGCAAGCGGCGGCGACGCTCGGCGCGAACCGCATCTTCGTATTCCTCACCGTCACGCTGCCGCTGATCATGCCGGGAATCGTCGCTGGCGCCATCCTTTGCTTCGCCCGGGCGATGGGAGAGTTCGGCGCTACGATTACCTTCGTCTCCAACATCCCCGGCGAGACGCAGACGTTACCGACACTAATCTACACCTTCACGCAGATCCCCGGAGGCGACGCAGGCGCACTCAAGCTCACGCTGCTCTCGGTCGCGATTTCGCTCACCGCGATCCTCGCTTCAGAGGCTTTCGTGCAGGCCGTGGGTCGGCGCGCAGGGGCTGGATAAGCTTCAGGCCCGGCGGTGAGAGACCCTTACGACTTCTTGTCCTCCGCCACAGCCTGCGGCTTGCCGGGCATGATGGCAACGCCCCAGGGCAGACGGCCTACGGGCACGGATTTCTCGGCCTTCTCAGACTCGACATCGATCACGGTGAGATCGTTGGTGAGGCCGTTGGCGACATAATATTTCTTGCCGTCGGGTCCCATCTCGCCGTGCCAGGGACGCTGACCGACCAGAA